>JBEDKU010000030.1:0-6503 GCA_041172045.1 Verrucomicrobiota bacterium
GGCAAGCGAGGTGACCTCGGTGGCGGGCCTGGCGGTGACGGTGGATGAGACGAACTACCGCGAGGTGAAGGTGCTGGCGGTGGATCCGACTTGGGATGTGGCGCTTTTGAAGGTCGATGCCAGCGGGTTGGTGCCGGTGGTTTACGCGGAGACGAGTGGCTTGCCGCAAGGCACGTGGGTGGTGGCGAACGGCGCGACGACCCGGACGACACGGCGGCTGTTGGCGGGAGTCGTGAGCGCGAAGACGCGGGAAATCCCTGCGTCAGGCGGGGCGGCGCTGGGGGTGATCCTGAATCCGAAGGCGAAGGGTCTCGAAATCGACGAAGTGAATGAAAAGAGCGGCGCGAAGGAGGCGGGCTTGAAAAAGGGTGATGTGATTTTGACGATCGAGGGGAAAAGGGTGAAAAAGATCGAGGAGATCGGCGAAATTTTGAAGGACCGCAAGGCGGGGAGCACGGTGAAAATGACCTTCCGCCGGGAGGGCAAGGAATTGATCGCGGACGTCCGGCTCGCGGCACGCGGGGAAATGTTCACCGACCAGATGAACCGCAACGACCTGATGAGCGGGGATTTCTCCCCAAGGCGCAGTGGATTTCCCCGTGTGATGCAGCATGACATCCTCGGCAGCCGGCAGGTGCAGGGCGGACCCTTGCTGGATCTCGACGGAAAGTGCGTCGGGATGAACATCGCACGGGCGAACCGGGCGGAGAGCTTCGCGATCCCGGTGGAGGATTTGAAGGAAATCGCCGCACGGCTGGCGAAGCAGACGGGAAACTAGTCAGCGGCTGCCGGCGCGGTGGTTTTTGAAAATGGCGAGGGTGCGCTCGCGCTCGGTTTTGTGATCGACGCAGGGCAGGGGATAGTCCGCGGCGATCGGGCGTCCGTCTTTCGGCGCTTCGAGAAAGCGGGACGCGTGGGTTTTTGCGAGTTCGGGCACCCACTGTCTGATGTAGTGACCGTCCGCGTCGAATTTCGCGGTTTGTGACCACGGATTCTGGATGCGGAAATAGGGTGCGGCGTCGGCTCCGGTGCCGGCGGACCACTGCCAGCCGCCGTTGTTCGAGGCGATTTCGCCGTCCACGAGATTTTGCATGAACCAGGATTCGCCGAGTTTCCAGTCGATGTGCAGGTCCTTGGTGAGGAACATGGCGGTGATCATGCGGACTCGGTTGTGCATGAAGCCGGTGGCCTTGAGCTCGCGCATGCCGGCATCGACGATGGGGAATCCGGTGCGGCCGTTTTTCCACGCTTCGAAGGTTTCGCCCGGCTCGTCCCAGGGAAGTCCGCGCCAGTCGGAGTTGAACTCCTCGTCGAGC
This sequence comes from Verrucomicrobiota bacterium, assembly GCA_041172045.1. GTDB lineage: Bacteria > Verrucomicrobiota > Verrucomicrobiia > Verrucomicrobiales > Akkermansiaceae > Luteolibacter. The sequence continues at coordinate 1,317 of JBEDKU010000030.1, forward strand.
ACGTTCGGGAAGTGGTGGAGGATGGCGAAGTAGAATTCGCGCCAGGCGAGCTCTTTGATGAAGACGTCGATTCCCGTAATTTCCGAAAGACTGGCGGCGGCACGGGCCTTCATGACCTCCGCATAGACCGTGCGGATGGAGACGAGGCCGTAGCGCAAGTCTTGGGAAATCCGTGAGGTGCCGTTTTCCGCGGGAAAATCGCGTTTGGCGGCGTAGTTCTGGATTTTTCCGGCGATGGCGGATTTCAAGCGCTCGCGGGCGGCACGCTCGCCGGGCTCGACGATTTGGGTATTGGGAACGTCCCAGCCCCAGATTTTGACCGTGGGAAGTGGAAGGGATTTCAGGTGCGCCGGGGTGTGGAGCGCCTTGGGCTTGGCGAGTGGGGAGGGTTTCGGCAGTCCGAGCCAGTTCCGGCTGTAGGGCGTGTAAACCCGGTAGGGAAGGTCGCTCTGGGTGAGCACTTCGCTCGTTCCGTGCAGGGCGACGTCCGCATGGGAGTGGCATTCGACCCCGAGCTCGGCGCACATCGCCTGAACCGCCTTTTCCACGGATTTTCCGAAAGGGTCCGGGTCGGCATTGAAATGAACCGCGATGGCGCGGGCCTCTTGGATCAGCTTGCGGAGTTCATCGACCGCACGGCCTTGGCGGATGATCAGACGGCCATTGATCGTTTCAAGATTCTTCGCCAGGGATTCCAGCGAGCCACAGAGAAAGTGCTGACGATTCGGCCCGGTCCAGTGGTGGGCTCCGTGCCAGTCGCTTAGGATGTACACGGGAACAACGGGGGTTCCGGGTTTCGCCGCGTGGCACAAGGCCATGTTATCTGCGATTCGCAAATCGCGACGAAACCAATGAATCACTGAAACTTCCTGCTCGGGCATGGCCCAAGATGTCTTGCTGGAGAACTCGCGCAACCGCGGAAAGCTTCAGGATTCCGGAATTCAGACTTCAGAACGCCTCAAGGAGGATTTTTTCGCCCTTCTTGATGGTGGTCGGGGTCAATTTGCCATCGACGCGTTTGGCGCCTTCGATGAGCGTTTTGAGCTCTACCAAGGTCTTCTCCGCAGCAGCGAGCGACTTCTTACCGCCACCGAACTTCTTGTCAGGGAAGTATTTGGTGAAGGTCGTGCCGGCCCTGCTGATGCAGAGACGCCATCCTTCGAATGCTGCGCTTTCGTAGGTGAATCGAGTCAAGTTTCGTTTGGATTTCATAGTTTATTGGTGGATTGCGCCCGCAGGATGCATATGACTGCTAGAAAATCTACCCTAATTTTCGGAAATCCTGCCAAAATGACGTTTTTTTCGTCGGAACTGCCGAAAAAAATGCTTTGCAAGCCGCCCAACCCGTCATTTAGTCACGCCCCCGCGGGCAATCGCTCCACGCCGTAGGTCCTCTGGGTCGCTTCTTCCCGAAGCTTCCCCGCCCGCAAGAGGGTAACCCGGCAACCAGAATACAACATGTCAGCAGTCAAACTTGCTCGTTTCGAGCTCCCTAACCGCCTCGTTCGCAACGAGGACACCGCCACCGATACTTACGCCCAGTTCATCGCCGAGCCCTTCGAGCGTGGATACGGCCACACCATCGGCAACTCCCTCCGCCGCGTGCTCCTTTCCTCGCTGGAAGGCGCGTCCATCACTTCCGTCCGCATCGCCGGCGTGCAGCACGAATTCTCCAGCCTTCCGGGCGTGGTGGAAGATGTCACCGACATCGTGCTCAACCTAAAGAAGGTGAAATTCTCTCACAACGAGAAGGATCCGCGCATCCTCACCATCAAGGTGGAGAAAGAAGGCGTGGTCACCGCCGGTGACATCATGCCGGACCACATCTACGACATCGTCAACAAGGACCAGGTCATCTGCACCCTCGACAAGAAGGTGAAATTCGACTGCGAATTTGAAGTGCGCGTCGGACGTGGTTTCTCCACCGGTGACGAAAACAAGCGCAAGGACCAACCGATCGGCGTCATCGCCATCGACTCGATCTTCTCGCCGGTCACCCGCGTGAAATACTCCGTGGAATCCACCCGCGTCGGTCAGATGACCGAGTTCGACAAACTGATTCTTGATATCTGGACCGACGGCCGCATCACCCCGCAGGACGCGCTCCTTCAGGCATCCGCGATTCTCCGTCACCACCTCGACGTCTTCGTTAACTACGACGAAAACGCCGTGGACTTCGAAGAAGCGCCGGCCGAATCCAGCGAGGAAAACGCCACCCTCAAGAAACTTCTCAACATGTCGGTCAACGAAATCGAACTCTCGGTTCGTGCGGCCAACTGCCTCAACAACGCGAACATCACTTCGGTGGGACAACTTGCGATGAAGTCCGAAGCGGAGATGCTCAAGTATCGCAACTTCGGCAAAAAGTCCCTCAACGAAATCAAGGACAAACTCGTCGAACTCGGCCTCGGCCTCGGCATGTCCTTCGAATCCTCGCTGCTCTCCGGACCTGCCGCAGCCTCCCGTGGCCCACGCCTCGGTGCGGAAGACGAAGCGCCGGTCGGCCTCGCCGATCTGATCGCTCAAAACCTCGACGACTAATCATTTAAATAGAAACGGAAGCAACCGATGAGACATCGCAGCAAAACAGTTAAACTCAAACGCAACGCCTCGCACCGCCGGGCGCTGCTCTCCAACCTCGCCATCAGCCTGATCGAGCACGGACGCATCAAAACCACATTCGGCAAAGCCAAGGCGCTTCGTCCGGTCGCGGAAAAGCTGGTCACCCTCGCCAAGCGCGACGACCTGCACTCCCGTCGTCTGGCCATCGCCTTCCTTCACCAGAAGGATACGGTGCAGAAGCTTTTCTCCGAAATCGCTCCTGCTTCGAAGGATCGCCAAGGTGGCTACTGCCGCATCACCAAGCTCGGCGCCCGCATGAGCGACTCCGCACCGATGGCGATCATCGAGTGGGTCGACCGCGTCGCCGCCGCCGATGAAGCACCTGTCGAGGAAGTCGCCGCCAAGGAGGAAGCTCCCGCGCCGAAGAAGAAAACCGCCAAGAAGAAGGCTTCGGAAGAAGTCGTCGAAGTGGCTGGAGAGTAATTTCCTTCCAACAGATTCTCAAAGCCGCCTGCGTGAAAGCGCAGGCGGCTTTTTTTATCGTTCATATAAGACTTATAAATCCTCGCTCGCGTCTCGCTCCCGGACTAAAATCCCCGCATGAGCGATTCCATCTCCGAACTAACATCTCAAATCCAGACTTTCGTCGACGCCCGCGACTGGCGGCAGTTTCATAATGCCAAGGATCTCGCCGTCGCCATCGCCGCCGAGGCCGGCGAGCTGATGCAGCATTTCGTCTGGCAGCAGGACGACCAGATTGAAAAGCGGCTGGAGAAAAACCGCGAGGAGATCGCCTCGGAGATCGCCGATGTCGCCATCCTCCTCTTTGAGTTCGCCGACAATCTCGGCCTGAACCTCGGCGAAGTCATGCAGGCCAAGATCGCCCGCAACGACGTCCGCTATCCGGTCGAGAAATCCCGTGGCAACAACCTGAAATACTCCGAGCTGTGAGCGACGAAACCCCACTCGTGAGCGACGAAACGCCGCGCCCGCCCCGCCGCAAGCGCTACAGCGGGAAAAATCCCCGGAATTTCGAGGACAAATACAAGGAGCACGACCCCGCGCGCTACGGTGAGACGGTGGCCAAGGTCATCGCCTCCGGCAAGACTCCCGCCGGCACGCACATCCCGATTCTCGTCGAGGAATCCCTCGCCGCCCTGAATCTCCAGCCCGGCATGACCGGCGTGGACGCGACCCTCGGCTACGGCGGCCACGCGGTTAGCATTCTCGAAAAAATCGCTCCGGATGGAAAACTCATCGGCCTCGACGTCGATCCGATCGAGCTGCCCAAGACCCAAGCCCGCCTGCGCGCGGCCGGTTACGAGGCGGACCGCTTTGAAGCGGTGCGTTCGAACTACGCTGGCATCGCCAGAACCATGGCGGATCGCGGGTTGGACGCGGTGGACTTCATTTTCGCCGACCTCGGCTGCTCGTCGATGCAGTATGACGACCCATCGCGTGGATTCAGCTTTAAATCCGCCGGGCCGCTGGACATGCGCATGAATCCCGGCCGCGGCCTCTCCGCCGCCGAGTGGCTGGCCAAGGTCAGCGCGGAAAAGCTGGAGCTCGTGTTGGACGGTCATTCCGACGAACCGCGCGCCGAGTCCATCGCCAAGGCCTTGGCCGGGTCCAGGTTTTCCGACACCCTGGCACTCGCCAACGCCATCCGCGATTCCATCCGTGTCAGCGACGAGGATGAACGCGAGCTCACGGTGCGGCGGGTGTTCCAAGCGGTGCGAATCGCCGTGAATGAGGAATTTCACGCGCTCGACGCATTCTTGCGGACCTTGCCCGGTTGTCTGAAACCCGGTGCCCGCGCGGTCATCCTGACCTTCCACTCGGGCGAGGACCGCCGGGTGAAACAAGTGAGGAAAGCCGGCATCGCCGACGGCTTTTTTTCCGAAATGAGCGACAGCCCCATCACCGCCAGCCCGGAGGAGCGCCGGATGAATCCGCGAAGCAGTTCCGCCAAACTGCGCTGGGTGGTCCGGGCGTAGCCTTGGACGCCGTCACTTCTGATAAACCCGGACGTAGTCCACTTCCATCCGCTGCGGGAAGGCAGCGTCGTCAATTCCTTTCTGCGCTCCCCAGCTACCGCCGATGGCGAGGTTGAGGATCAGATAGAACGGCTTGTCGAACGGCCACTCGGCGACTCCGTCGGTCGGCTTTTTGTCGAAGGATGCGGAAGTTTTTCCATCGGTTTGAAACGAGATCCGGTCGGCGGACCATTCCACCGAGTAGGTGTGAAATTCGCTGCTGGCCGTCGGCACCGTGACGATGCCGGTGCGCTGGGTTTTTTTGACGTGGTTGAAAACCTCGGTATGAAGCGATGCGTGGATGCGCCCGGGATCATAGCCGACATGCTCCATGATGTCGATTTCCCCGCACTTCGGCCACGGAGCTTTGCCATGGTCCTTGGGCAGCATCCAGATCGCCGGCCAGGTGCCGCGGGCGGCGGGGACCTTCGCCTTCACCTCGATGCGGCCGTAGGTCCACTCGGCGTGGCCCTTGCTGATCAAACTCGCGGAAGTGAACTCGCCGCGGCCCATTGTTTCCGTCAGTGCTTCGATGATGAGATTTCCGCCCTCGACGCGGGCGTTTTCCCGGCGGTTGTCGGTGTAGAAC
>JBEDKU010000031.1:0-3169 GCA_041172045.1 Verrucomicrobiota bacterium
GCGCGCGGAGTCGAGCCGCGGGAGCAGCCACGGCAGGCACTCCTGCAAGGCATCGTCAAATCCCGCGTGCACATGGATGCCGAGTTCGTGTTCATCCCGGTCCACGAAATCCAGATCGTCGAAAATGTTCGGCATGTTGGCGGTGCCTCGCAGGATCACCCATTGCGCGTCGCCGCCGGGCTTGGAGTCCACATAGATCCGCAGTCCGGATGCGGGAAACTCGCCGGCCTCCACGTGCGCGCCGTATTCATAACGGAAAACCTTCGCTTCATGATAGGCGGCGTTCGCGCGCTCGGCGAAGGCGATCACGTTTTCCAGATCCACATCCTTCCGGTCGTCCACGATCCCCTCGTCGCGCAGCGGCCCCACCCACACGCTGATGCCGGCGACGGCGACAGCAAGCAGTCCGATGACAACGACGATTCGAGTCCGCTTCCTCATTTCCGGAGGAATCCCAGCACGAACCGCCCGCGACGGCTAGCCGGATTTCCATGGCGGCGTTAAGCTTGTTTCAAGGGTCTCCGTAAACCACCTTGTCCGGAGTGATGTCCGGATCCGTTGTGAATTTCGACGCAATCGCCCCCTATTACCGGGCAATGGAGTTTCTCACCGCAGGTTGGAAGCTACAGCGATGCCGGACAGCGTTCATCGATGAAATTCCAGTCATGCGCCGGGTGTTGCTGGCCGGTGAAGGCCACGGAAAATTTCTCCCCGAATGTGTCAGACGCTTCCCGCAAGCGGAGATCGTCGTGGTCGACATCAGCCTGCGGATGTTGGAAATCGCGCGCGGACAGGTCACCTCGGATCTCGTGACATTCATCCACGCGGATTTCCTCGAATGGAACGGACATTGCGGACAGTTCGACCTCATCGTCACGAATTTCTTTCTCGATTGTTTCCCGCCGGACGAACTGGCCGCGGTGGTGGAGAAGTTAGGCAAACTCGCCGCACCGGACGCGGACTGGCTGTTGGCCGACTTCGAAATCGCCCCCGCCGGGGCCGCCCGCTGGCGGAGCCGGGTGATCCTGGCGATGCTCTATGGATTTTTCAATATCGTCACCGGACTCGGAGCGCGCGCGCTGGCTCCGCCGGATGAAGCCTTGGAAAATGCCGGATTCACCCGCCACCGCCGCGTCACCCGCGAGTGGGGGCTGCTGAAAAGCGAGTGGTGGCGGCGCTCAGGTTGAAGAACAGCCAAGAATGCCGTATCACTTGCGGGTGCCCGGAAGCGGGTTTATGACTCCGCCCCATGCCGTTCCGACTTGAGAGTGACTACCAGCCTGAGGGCGACCAGGCGCAGGCGATTGCCAAGCTGACGAAATCCCTGGCGGCGGGGAACCATCACCAGACGCTGCTCGGGGTGACCGGCTCCGGGAAGACGTTCACGATGGCGAACTTGATCAAGAATCACGGCAAGCCGACGCTGATCATGAGCCACAACAAGACGCTCGCGGCGCAGCTTTACTCGGAGTTCAAGAACTTCTTTCCGCACAACGCGGTGGAGTATTTCGTGTCCTACTTCGACTACTATCAGCCGGAAGCCTACATCCCGCGCAGCGACACTTACATCGAGAAGGATTCGTCGATCAACGACGAGATCGAGCGGCTGCGCTTGAGCACCATGGGCTCGCTGTTGACGCGGCAGGACACGATCGTGGTGGCGTCGGTTTCCTGCATCTACGGCTTGGGCTCGCCGGACGACTATCAGAACATGATGGTGCCGGTATGGGTCGGCCAGAAACTGACGCGGGAGGAATTTCTCAGCTCGCTGGTGGGAATGCTGTTCGAGCGCAACGACATCGCCTTCGGCCGGGGCAAATTCCGGGTCCGCGGTGACGTGGTGGAGGTGCATCCGGCGTACCTGGATGAGACGGCGATCCGCGTGGAGTTCTTCGACGACGAGGTGGAGCGGATCACCAGCATCCACACGCTCACGGGACATGCGATCGACCGCTTGGAGAACCACACGTTTTTCCCGGCGAAGCAGTTCGTAACGCCGGGCGACAAGATGAAGCGGGCGATGGTTTCCATCCGCGAGGAGGCGAACGGACAGGTGTCGAAGTTCGAGAAGGACGGCAAACTCATCGAAGCGCAGCGGCTGCGGATGCGGACGGATTACGATTTGGAAATGATGGCGGAGATGGGTTTCTGCCAGGGCATCGAAAACTACTCGCGCCACATCACCGGCCGCGAAAAGGGCGCGCGGCCTTACACGCTGCTGGATTTCTTTCCGCGGGATTTCCTGCTGCTTGTGGATGAAAGCCACGCGACGATCCCACAGGTCGGCGGGATGTACGAGGGTGACAAAAGCCGCAAGACGGTGCTTGTGGATCACGGGTTCCGGCTGCCAAGCGCGCTGGACAACCGGCCGCTGCGCTTCGAGGAATTCATGCAGATGACCGGCCAGCGGGTCTATGTTTCGGCCACGCCAGGGCCGTTCGAGATCGTGAACTCGCGGCCGGAAAACAAGTCCTTCATCCCGGTAAAAGAGGAGGTGAACGGGCTCAAAGTGGCGATGTTCGACTTCAAGAAGCTGAAGGTGAAACCCAGCGGAAATGACGAACCGGTGGAGAATTTCAATCCCTCGAAACGGGGCACGCCGCTGGTGGTCGAGCAGATCATCCGGCCGACCGGCCTGCTGGATCCGGTACTGATCTTGCGGCCGTTGAAGGGACAGATCGACGAGACCATCGAACTCTGCCGCCAGCGGGTGGAGCGGCACGAGCGGGTGCTGGTGACCACCCTCACCAAGAAAACCGCCGAGGATCTGGCGGAGTATCTGACAGGCACCGGGCTGAAGTGCCGCTACCTGCACTCCGACATCGACGCGGTGGAACGGGTGGAAATCCTGCGGCAGCTGCGGGCCGCGACGTTTGATATTCTAATCGGAATCAACCTGTTGCGGGAAGGACTCGATCTACCCGAGGTTTCGCTCGTCTGCATTCTCGACGCGGACAAGGAGGGATTCCTGCGCAACGAGACCTCCATGATCCAGACGGCGGGCCGGGCGGCGCGCCACATCGGCGGCGAGTGTGTGCTTTTCTGCGACAAGATCACCGACTCGATCCAGGCGCTTATCGACGTGACCGCCTATCGCCGCGACCGCCAACAAACCCACAACGAAAAACACGGCATCACGCCGCAGAGTGTGAAGCGCGCGCTGCAACAC
>JBEDKU010000032.1:0-2821 GCA_041172045.1 Verrucomicrobiota bacterium
ATGCGGAGGATTATCCATTTCTCACCTGCGAACTCGGCGGCGGCATGATGAGCGCCTACCACCGTCGCATCCAGATGCCGGGCGAGGATGTCACCGCGGTCGCCATTTCCAAGATCGGTTCCGGCGGAAACATGCCCGGCTACTACATGTATCACGGTGGCATTAATCCCGAGGGCAAGCTCACCACACTGATGGAAACGCTGACCTCGCCGATGACGAACAACAACGATCTGCCGGTGAAGAACTACGACTTCCAAGCCCCACTCGGTGCTTACGGCCAAGTCCGTCCGCACTATCATTCGCTGCGGCGCATCCATCTGATGGCGCGCGATTTCGGCGAAATTCTCGCGCCGATGCCCGCATTTCTCCCGGACGTTCAGCCGTCAGGAAAAGACGATGTCAGCACGCTCCGCTGGTCCGTCCGCTCCGCTGGCGATGGAGGATTCGTCTTCGTCAACAACCACCAACGCGCCGCAAACCTCCCGGCTCACGAAGGCGTGCAATTCTCTATCAAAACCGCGACCGGCACTGCGGTTCTCCCCGCCCAGTCGATCACGATTCCCACCGACGCCCAGTTCATCTGGCCTTATCGCTTGGATCTCGGCCACGGGATCAAACTGGAATCCGCCACCGCCCAGCCGGTTTGCGTGATCGATGAGGAAAAACAACGCACCTTCTTCTTCGCGGAAACGCCGGGCATCCCTGCGAATTTCACATTCTCCAACGGCACCACCCAAACCCTGAAACCCAACCACGACATCGCCGTGAAACTCGGCGCGGAGAACCTGCAAACCCGCATCGTCCTGCTGGACGACGCGGACTCATTCGCGCTGTGGAAAGGAAATTTCGCAGGCCGCGACCGTGTGTTGCTCACCCGGGCCAACGCGATTTTCGATTCCGGCAAACTGCGGCTCCAATCGGAAAAGCCCGCGTCGCTCACGGCGTCCGTCTATCCGCCACTCAACGCCAGCGCGCCCAAGGATGGGATTTTCGAGAAACTCCCGTTCGATGCCATTTCGTCCCAAACCTTCACCGTCGAGACCCAGCAGGAAAAACCCGCCGGCCCGCCCCGCGTGATCCCGATCGGAAAGAACAAAATCGCCGCCGCGCCCAGCGACGGTAATTTCGAAGCGGCAGCGGTGTGGAGCGTGAAATTTCCCGCGGATTTCGATCCCGCGAAAACCGATGCCCTGCTGCGCATCGATTACAAAGGCGACGTCATCCGCGTGAAAATCGGCGGCAAGTTCGTGATGGACGACTTTTACAACGGTCTCCCTCTCGAAATCGGCCTCAAGCGCTACGCCGCGGAAATCAAACAAGCCGACGGCCTCACCCTGGAAATCCTCCCGCTCCGCGCCGATGCTCCGATTTACCTGGCCAACCGCCCCGCTGCCGGAACCCCACCAACGCTCTCGCTCGACTCTGTGAAAATTGCTCCGATCCATGCGGCTTCGTCCGCCGATAAGTGAAATGGAATACCACCGCCCATGAAAAATCCCTTCGCCACCAGTTTTCGATTTCTTCTCACGTGCTTCCTGCTCAGCACACACCTGTTCGCGATCCCCGCTCAGACGCTCGCCGGTGAATGGAATTTCGAAATGGATCGTTCAGACGAAGGTGAAAAAGCCCGTTGGTTCACCCGTAAACTCGTGAATCGCATCACTCTTCCTGGCGTGCTGCAAGCACAGGGATTTGGCGATGAGATCTCCATCAATACTCCATGGGTTGTGGGACTCGGCGGCGAGTGGTGGAAGCTCCAACCGAAGGAGGTGACGGATGTTTTTTCGCAACCGGGAAAGGTCGAAGTGCCGTTTCTTTCGCAGCCGCCGCGCCACTACCTCGGCGTGGCGTGGTATCAGCGCGACGTCGTCATCCCGGAGGATGCGAAGAATATGCGGGCCGAGCTGTTTCTTGAACGTCCGCGCTGGGAATCCACCGTGTGGATCGATGACCGGGAAACCGGTTCGTCACGCAGTCTGGTCGCGCCCCATCAGTTCGACCTCGGAGTTCTAACGCCCGGCACGCACCGGCTGACGGTGCGTCTCGACAACCGGATGATCATCAGAGATCCCAATGGCGACAACGGCCACATGCCCGACGCCCACGCGGTTTCCGACGCACTCGGCTCGACCTGGAATGGAATTGCTGGAAAAATCGAGCTCCGCTGGACCCCGACGGTCTGGCTCGCCGACGTGCAGGCGTTTCCTAACGTGGCGGACCGTTCCGTGCGCCTCAAGGTGAGGCTTGGCAATGCGACCGGCGCGGCGGGTCGCGGAAAGCTCAAGTGCGGAAAGTTGGAGACGGACGTGACTTGGAACGGCGTTGGCGGCGAGACCGAGTTAATCGTTCCCTTGGGAGCGGACGCCCGGCTCTGGGATGAATTCGATCCCTATCTGCACCAGCTCGCGGTGACACTCGAATCCTCTGCCGGAACACACTCACGGAATGTCACCTTCGGCTTGCGCGAAATCACTTGGCGCGGGAAGGATCTGCTCGTCAACGGGAAGATCGTGAACATCCGGAGTACGCATTTCGGCCTCGATTTCCCGCTCACCGGCTATCCGGCCACCGACGTGGAGTCGTGGAAAAAGATCATCCGCCGCTGTCAGGAGTTTGGGCTCAATGGCATCCGGTTTCACTCGTGCTGCCCGCCCGACGCCGCGTTTACGGCGGCCGATGAACTGGGTTTCTATCTGCAGGCCGAGTGCGGGCTTTGGGCACCGTTTTCCAAAGACGGAGTTTTCACCCGATATCTGGAGGAGGAAACCCCGCTGTTGCTCAAGGCTTACGGCAACCATCCTTCCTTCGTCCTGTTTTCCCC
>JBEDKU010000033.1:0-3723 GCA_041172045.1 Verrucomicrobiota bacterium
CCTTGAAGATCCGCGCGGTCAGGCCGAGCACCGCTTCGAGGATTGGACGGGCGGGGGAGAATTCCACGCTGGCGAAGTCGGCGAACTCCTTGCCGAGCGGGACCATCGGCGAGGCGAAGCGGAAGGCACCGGCTTCGGAACCGGGCGTCAGTCGTTCCAACTGGCAGGCGTTGCGGACTTGTTCCCACGGCGGGGTGGAGGCGGGCTCCGGATGCTGGGTGGCGAATACTTCCACCAGGCTGTGGGCGATGACCTCGAGCGTCTCATGTTTGCCCTCGATTTCAAAATAAGCGGTCGCATTCCCGAACGAATCCACATGCACGCCACGGCCGACGGGCACCGGATGGATTTCCAGCTCATGCCACGGGCAGCGCTGGCCCGGCAGGGTCCGCGGGGCGAGCCTCGCGAGGTGGTGCGAGACGGTGACCGCTCCGGCGTAGGAATACTTGGTGCGATGGATGAGACGGTATTTCATGTCAGTAAACGCGCCGCACCGAGTGGCTGAAGTAGTGCTGGGTGATCATGTCCGCGAAGACTTCCAACGAGGTGAAAATGCGATCGAACTCCGGCGCATCGGGAGGTGAGGAGTTGGAAAAACGTTGTTCCAGTTCGTGCAGATGCTCGCGGATGCGGGGCAGTAGGCCGAAGTCCGGATCGCCGGAGAAGCGGGTGATTTCCCGGTCGAGCACACCGAATTGATAGGCCACGGAGCGCGGGTTGGTGGGATCGAAGAAAATCAGGTCGATCACCCCGTCGAGCTGCGGGCGGGAGAAATGGCGGCGGCGGTAGGTCATCACGCTGTCGCAGGTTTCCAACAGCGGGTCCAGCAGCAGCGACTCGCCGTCGCCCTTGCCCGAGGCGGTTTTGAGCAGCTTGAGAGCACCGAGGGCACGCTCGATCCGGCGGCCGACTTCGAGGAAACGCCAACCCTGGCCACGGGTCATGTTTTCCGCCTGCATCCCGGCGAAGGCGGATAGATGGAGCACCAGCGTGTCGAGCGTGCGCAGCAGTTCCGACGCGCTCGGCACTCCGGGCGGCGAGTGGACGATGCCTTCGAGCCGGTTGAAGAAACGCCACGTGTCATCGGACAGGCGGTCGCGGGCGGCGGCGGCGTTCAGCAGCAGCGAGCGGGTCAGGCTCGGAATCCCACCACGCGCGGCCTGGTCGTGGATGAGATTGGAAAGGATCCGTAGCGTTTGCGCCGGGAGGATGATCACGTCCTTGGGCACCAGCCGGGTGCCGCGGATGAGGGCGAGGCAGGCGCCGAGTTGTTCCTGTTGGAGCCGGCCGGCCTCGCCGCTGAGGTTGCGCAGGGTGACGCGCAACAGCCGGGTGGCCAGCTCGATGCGCTCGGCGTAGCGGCCGACCCAGAACAATTGCTCGGCGATCCGGCTCGGGACTTCGAGCGCCGACGGATGCCGGTCCTTCAGCGGGCGCGGACTTTTCACGTCCGTTTTCGTCATGAAGTCCGCCGCGCTGTCCGCGACCCAGACGTCCTTGGTGAAGCCCGCGTGACTCGGCCAGAGCTGCGGGGCCTGGCCGGTTTTTCCGACTCTAGCAAGACCACCTGGTAGAACGACCGGGCCACCCTCGGCGTTCACGGCGAAGGCGCGCCAGGTGACCGGGCGCTGGCGGATGCCGCGCGTTTCGAGAGCCGGGGCCTCGCTCGGCGTGACGTCGAGCTGCGCAACGAAATCATACGGGCGCTCCTCGATCGTCGCGATCCACTGCTTGCGCGCGGCGGGCGAGAGGTTGGAGCAGCGGATGGGCAGCAGCCCGTCGCGGCCGAAGGCGGAAAGCAGCACGTAGCGGTGGAGTTCCTCCAGCACGCGCTTGCGGACGTGGGTCTGACTCAGCCACCAGGTTTCCACGAAGGGCAGCTTGATTTCCTCGCCGAACCACTTGCGGCAGATCCCCGGCAGAAACGGCATCAGTGCGGGCGTCGTGGCGAATCCCGCGCCTGGTGCGTTTGCTAGCGCGACATTTCCCGTGCGCCACGCCTCGACGATGCCCGGAACCCCGCCGCCGCCGCGGACCCAGTGTTCGAGCGGGTCGAGGCCGTCGTCTTCGACGCGGCTGGCGACTCCGTCGATGCGGCGGAGTCCCGCCAGGGTTTTCAAAAACAAACGGCGTTCGCGGACGGTGAGATCCGCCGGTTCCACCAGCGGGAAGCCGAGCAACCGCGCTTTGTAGGCGTGTTCGAAATACGACGGATGGCGGAAGCCAGGCGTGAGGAAAACCACGTTCGGCATCTCGCCGCGGCGGGGCAGCAGCGACTGCAACGTGGTGCGCTCCAAATCGAAAAACGCGCCAAGCCGGGCGATCCGCAGCTCCTCGAACTGGTCGGAAAGCAGGTTTGAGGTGACGTTGCGGTTTTCCAAAACCTGGCCGAGTCCGCCGGGTGCGCCGGTGTGGTCGCGCAGCACCGTCCACGCGCCGGTGGATGATCGCACCAGATCACAACCGGTGGTGACGACGAAGCGCCCGCCGACCGGCTGCACGCCGCGCGCGTATTGCAGAAACGCCGGGCTGGCATTCACCAGATCCGGCGGGATCAAGCCTTCCTGGAGCAGTCGCTGGGGGCCGTAAAGATCCGCCAGCACGGTGTCGATCAGGCGCATCCGCTGCGCCAGTCCGGCCGAGACGAGGGTCCAGTCGGCGGGTGGGATCAGCAGCGGAATCGGGTCCAGCTCGTAAGGTTGCCCGGCGCAGCCGACGTCGCTGTAAACGTTGAAGGTCGTCCCCAGATCCGCGATCATGCGGGCGGCGGCGGCGTTGATGGAATTCCGCTCGTCGGAGCTCCAGCGCTGGATTTTCACCCCGAGGCTCTGCCAATGCGGCCGCACCTGCCCGCGCGCGTCGTTCATTTCGTGCCATATTGGCGGCGGCTCGACGGCGATTGGCGGCGACGATGCTTGATATTGGGAACTGGAGCTTTCAGCCATGAATCAGGGGTCCGTCCGAAGACGATAGACACAGGCTCTATGGGATCATGCGCAAGTCCAGCGTGAAGGGGAAATCCGAGTTAATTGGTGCCTCGCGCGCCTGCATCCGGGAACCGGTATGGCCGTGCTGGAAAAAGCGGGCGAGCCGCCGGGACTCGGCTTCGTAGGAATTCACCGGGAAACTTTCATGGCTCAGCCCGCCGGGATGGGCGGAATAATAGGTGCAGCCACCCATCGAGCGGTCGTTCCAAGTGTCCAGCAAATCATAAACCAACGGCGTGTGCACCGGGATGGTCGGGTGCAGGCAGTTCGCCGGCTGCCACGCCCGGTAACGGACGCCGGCGACGAATTCCCCGTGCGTGCCGGTCGGGTGCAGCGGGATTTTCACGCCGTTGCAAGTGATCATGTGCCGCTCGCTCGTCATGCCGCGGACGAGCACCTGCATGCGTTCCACCGAGCTGTCCACGTAGCGCACGGCCGCGCCTGCGCCGCCTTCCTCGCCGAGCACGTGCCACGGCTCGATGGCGTGGCGCATCTCGACCTCCACGCCTTTTTGAGTGAATTCCCCGATCCTCGGAAAACGGAATTCCAAGTGCGGCGCGAACCAGTCCTCCTCGATCCAGTAGCCTTGCTGGCGCAAATCGCCGAGCACATCGCAGAAATCCTGCCAGATGAAGTGAGGCAGCATCCAGCGGTGGTGAATCTCGCTGTCCCAGCGGACGAGTGGCTTGGTGTAGGGTTCACGCCAGAACCGCGAGACCAGCGCCCGCAGCACGAG
>JBEDKU010000034.1:0-14410 GCA_041172045.1 Verrucomicrobiota bacterium
ATCCTTATTATGGTTCCTTCGGTTACCACGTCTCCTCGTTTTTCGCGCCTTGTTCACGCTTCGGCACGCCGGAGGATTTGAAATACCTCATCGACACCGCCCACGGCCTCGGGCTCGCCGTGCTGCTCGACGTCGTCCACTCGCACGCCGTGAAAAACATGGCGGAGGGCCTCAACAATTTCGACGGCTCCGGCCACCAGTATTTCCACGAAGGCCCGCTCGGCGACCACCCGGCGTGGGATTCGAAGTGTTTCGACTACGCCCGCCCGGAAGTCCGGCAGTTCCTTCTCTCCAACGTCCGCTACTGGCTGGAGGAGTTCCGTTTCGACGGCTTCCGCTTCGATGGCGTCACCTCCATGCTCTATCACTCCCGCGGGATGAAATCCTTCGGCAACTACGACGACTACTTCGGCGGCGATGCCGATGACGCGGCGATCCTCTATCTGAAACTCGCTTCCACGCTCATCCAGGAAATCAAACCCGGAGCCATCGCCATCGCCGAGGACATGTCCGGCATGCCCGGCCTCTGCCGCCCCATCGAGGACGGCGGACTCGGGTTTTCCTATCGCCTCGCCATGGGCATCCCGGACTATTGGATCAAGCTGCTCAAGCACAGCCGCGACGAGGACTGGGACATGGGCGAGCTCTGGGGCATCCTCGCGAACCGCCGTTTCGGCGAAGCCACCATCGCCTACGCGGAGAGCCACGACCAGGCGCTCGTCGGCGACAAGACGCTCGCCTTCTGGCTGATGGACAAGGAGATGTACTGGCACATGGGCAAGAACGACCCGAACCCGGTCATCGAGCGCGGCATCGCCCTGCACAAGCTCATCCGGCTGGTCACGCTGGTGTTAGGCGGCGAGGGCTGGCTCAATTTCATGGGCAACGAGTTCGGCCACCCCGAGTGGCTCGACTTCCCGCGCGAGGGCAACGGCTGGTCCTATCACTACTGCCGCCGCCAATGGTCGCTGCTGGACAATCCCGATTTGAAATACGGCTGGCTCGCCGAGTTCGACAGACAGCTTATGGAGCTCGCGAAAAACACCAACCTGCTCACCGCCCCGCCGGCGCAGAACCTCTACATCGACCACGACCAGAAAATCATCGTCGCGGAACGCGCGAACCTGATCTTCGTCTTCAACTTCTCTACCGCGAACTCCGTCTTCGGCTATCCCATCCACGTTTCCGGCCTTGAAACCCGCGAGCTCATCCTCGACACCGACCAAGCGGACACCGGCGGACACGGCCGCGTCGATCATGCCTTCGACTATCCGGTGGATGCCGATAGCGTGTTGAAGGTTTACACGCCGTCCCGCAGCGGACTCGTCTATGCGAAGCGGCAAGGTCCTCCTGCCTGAACGCGTCGTGGGCGACGTTTCTTGATCACAGACGAGCACGTCAAATGAAAGTCACGAAAGTCTGCTGCCAGGGCTGCGGGGCCAGCCTCAAAGTCGACGAATCGATTCGCTATGTGACGTGCAACTATTGTGATAGCCGGCTCGAAGTGATCCACGATGAGACGGTGACCCACACAAGGCGACTGGAAAAAATCGAGGAGACAACAAGCCTCCTCACAAAAAAGATGCGGGTGCTCGAGCTGCAGAACACCCTCGAGCATGTTGACCGCGAGTGGGAGAAATTCCGCCAATCGGTTTCGAGCAGATCCGATAACGGACAACTCGTCGAACCGAACGCCGGAGTAGCGATCGCAGGTGGAGTCATTGGATTCGTGTTGGCCATCTTCGGGATCGCAATGAGTTTGAGAGCATCGTCACCTGTGTTGGGGGTTTTGATAGGCTTCGTGTTGGTCGCCATCATTTTTGTAGTGCGCCATGGTTACCGGAGAGCGGAGGCATTCCAGATACAGAAATACCGTTATCAAACAGCGAGGAAGAGCCTAGTGCAAAAACTGGACCAGGCAGTGAAGGCTTGAAGCATCCAACCATGAAAGTCACGAAAGTCTGCTGCCAGGGCTGCGGGGCCGATCTCCAGATCGATGAGTCGATCCGCTTCGTCACCTGCAACTACTGCAACGCCCGGCTCGAGGTCGTGCACGACGCCACAGTCAACCACACCCGGCAGCTCGACAAAATCGAGCGTACTACCGACCAACTCGCGGACAACCTGAAAATCATCGAGCTCCAGAACGATCTGGAGCGCCTCGACCGCGAGTGGGACAACCAGCGCACCAGCCTGCTGGTGCGCGGGAAAAACGGCCACGTTTCCGAGCCCTCGTCCGTGGGATCGATGGTCGGTGGAATCATCATGATCGTATTCGGCGTGTTCTGGATGAGCATGGTGTCATCCATGAACGCGCCTTCGTTTTTCCCCTTGTTCGGACTGGTGCTCATCGGTGTCGCGATTTTCAACATGGTGACCGGCACGGCCAAGGCGAACGTCTATCAGAATGGTCTGCGTGAATACGAGTTCAAGCGGCAGCGCCTGATCGCCCGTCTGGAGAAAGAGCGGCGGGATTGAACCGCTCCGTGGGAATTTCCCCACTTGTGCCATCCCCCGCCTCGTCGAGTGTTCATTTCATGAAAATTTCCCGTTTCGCTCCGGTCGCCGTCCCGCTGGCCTTGATGTTCGGATTCTCCGGTTGCCGGGCCCCGGTGAAAATCGAGCCCCAGCGCGCCATCGACCGCCACGTCGATTTGAAGAAATTCATGGGCGACTGGTATGTCATCGCCCACATCCCTACCTTCATCGAGACGCAGGCCTACAACGCCGTCGAGAGTTATCAACTCGATCCGGACGGCACCATCGCCACCACCTTCAAGTTCAACAAAGGCAGCCTCGACGGCCCGCTGAAAACCTACAACCCGCGCGGCTTCGTCTTTAACCGTGAAACCAACGCCGAGTGGCGGATGCAGTTCGTCTGGCCCTTCAAGGCGGCTTATCTCATCACTTCGCTTTCCGATGACTATCAGACCACCATCATCGGCGTGCCGGACCGAAAATACGTCTGGATCATGGCGCGGACGAAGACGATTTCCCCGGAGCACTATGCCGAACTGGTGAAAAAACTGGAAAAGTCCGGGCACGACATTTCCAAACTCCGCCGCGTGCCACAGCGTTGAGGCTGGAAATAGATTGTTTCCCCGGTTCCGGTGTGCCATGGCTTCCGCCCTCAACACCCCCACCATCATGCAACCGCTCACCCCCCAGGGACAAAATCTCATCAACGACATCGCCGCCCGCTACAACCTCAGCCACGACTCCGCCGTCCGCATGCTCGTCGCGGTCAACAACGGCGGCGGCACCATGGCGCAGTTCAGCTGCCCCGAGCTCGGCAGCGGCCAGTGGATGCGCGGCGGCATGACCATGGTCAGCGACATGTTCAACTACGGCCTGAAAAACACCGTCAACAACCTCTGCGCCGAGCTCTCCAACATCCTTGCCAACCACCAAGTCTTCCAGCCTCTCCCCCAAGGCGCCGCCGGCGGCAACAACTGGTGGCCCGGCGATCTTGGCAGCCCGTCGAGCAGCGGCTCGCAGAACAACATCCGCTACGCCTTCTTCCCGCAGGCCCGCCGCCTCGTCGTCCAGCGCGACGGCCAGGTCACCGTCTTCGACACGCTCGACCATCGCATCAGCGGCGTCAGCCAGCAACAGGGCGGCGGCAGTTCGCTCACGTTCTCCAGTCAATACGGCACCGTTTCCACCCTCAGCCTGCCGCTCGTCTCCGGCCCCGGACTCCAACAGGGAAATCCCATCAACTTCGCCGCGCCGCCCGCCCCTGCCTATCAGCCCGCGCCGTCCCACAACACGCCGCCCTCCGGCGACGTCGTCACACTTTTCGAAAAACTCGGCCAGCTCCGCGACGCCGGCATCCTCACTCCCGAGGAATTCGCCACGAAGAAAACCGAATTGCTCAACCGCCTCTGAACCGTCTCCCGCCCATCCTCGATCTCGCCGTCATCGGCGGCGGCGCTTCCGGCTTCTTCACCGCGCTCCTATACGCGGAGCTGGTGCCGGACCGCGGCGTCGCGATTTTCGAAAAAGGCTCCCACTTCCTCCAGAAAGTTAGAATTTCCGGCGGCGGCCGCTGCAACGTCACCCACGCCTGCTTCGATCCCCGCGAGCTGTCGAAAAACTATCCGCGCGGCTCCCGCGAGCTGCTCGCCGCCTTCCACCGCTGGCAGCCGTCCGACACCGTGGACTGGTTCGCCCGCCACGGCGTCACCCTCAAGACCGAGCCGGACGGAAGGATGTTCCCCGTGACTGATAGCTCGGACACCGTCATCGACTGCTTCCTCAACCGCGCCCGGGAGAGCCGCATCCCGCTGTTGAAAAACCAATCGCTGATAGGAATCACGCGTCTCGATGACGGCGGCTTCTCGCTCCAATTCGAAAACCAGGACACGCCCGTCATCGCCCGCACCGTTTGTTTTGCCACCGGCTCGCTCAAGGCCAGCCCGCTGCTCACCCAGCTGAAAAAACTCGAGCAACCCATTGAGCCGCTCGTCCCCTCGCTCTTCGCCTTCAACGTCACCGATCCGCGCATCAGCGAGCTCGCCGGACTGGCCCATCCCAAGGTCGCCATCCGCCGGGAAGGTCAAGGCACCGCGCAGTCAGGCCCGCTGCTCATCACCCATCGCGGCTTCAGCGGACCCGCCGTCCTGCGTCTATCCGCCTGGGAGGCCCGTGCGCTCGCCGAGGCTGACCACCACTTCCCCTTCCTCATCGACTGGCTTCCCGAGCTGGACATGGCCGCGCTGAAGGAACGCTTCGCCGAGATCCGCCGCACGCAGAGTGCCAAGCTCATCCGCAACACGCCCATCGCCCCGATTCCGCGTCGCTTGTGGGAACGCATCGTCTCCTGCTGCGGCATCGGCGACGAAACGACCTGGAGCCACCTCTCCAAATCCGCCACCACCGATCTGGCGCAGGCCCTCAAGTCCGCCCGCTTCGAGGCCGCCGGCAAGACGACTAACAAAGACGAGTTCGTCACCGCCGGCGGCATCGGCCGGCGCTCCATCGACTTCCGCACCATGGAAAGCCGCGTCACCCCGGGGCTCTATTTCGTCGGCGAGTGCATCGACATCGACGGCATCACCGGCGGCTTCAATTTCCAAGCCGCCTGGACCACCGCCCACATCGCCGCCACCGCGCTTGCGGCTGAATGACAAAGGGTTCCACGAAATGCATGGATCGCTCTGAGGTCGCGCTGATACGAAGGTTCCTTGCCTTATGCAGTCTCCCGATCCATCACGAACAAAACAACATGCCGTGATGAACCGGCTCACTCAGGCATCGGGCCTGACCGCTGGTTTTCCATGACCTGCCACGGCTTTCCGCGAAGTCACGAGGCGTGATCAAGCTATTTCCATCGCAGCCGATGTTGCCGGACGGCCCGCGAGAAACTCTCGAAAGAGGTGAAATAGCGGGCAGGCTCCCGCGGTGGTCGGGTGGTCCCGGCGGCCGTGGGGGAGCTGCTCCGGCGGGGTGGATTCCCCACGAAATCACGGTTCCAGATCCGTTTGATCATCACCATCCGCTAAAAAACCCACCGCGGCAAAAAGCTTGCACAATTCGCCTTCCGGCACTACCCCATGCCCCTATGTCTTCCGAAACGACCCTCATCCTTTTCAAGCCCGACGCGGTATCCAAAAACATCACCGGCCAGGTTCTTTCCCGTTTTGAAGCGCAAGGCTTCAAGATCCGCGGCATCAAGATGATGCTGCTCAGCGATGAAATCCTCGCCGAGCACTACTCGCACATCGCCGACAAGCCGTTCTTCCCTTCCGTCCGCGGTTTCATGCAGGAAACTCCGGTCATCGCCCTCGCCCTTGAAGGGGAAAACGTCATCGCCGCCGTGCGCGACCTGCTCGGACCGACCGACTCGGTGGCCGCCGCCGCCGGAACCATCCGCGGCGACTTAGGCCACAAGGACGGCGATGCCAAGATGCGCAACGTCTGCCACGCTTCCGACTCCGTCGAGGCAGCCGAGGCCGAAATCAAGCGCTTCTTCAAGGACGGGGAGATCTTCGCTTACTAAGATGCTCGTCGAGCGCGTCAAGTATGTCATCTGGGCGGCGGACCTGGCGCGGGCGACCCGTTTCTATCAAGAAACGTTCGGCGCGGAGGCCGTCCGTGCCAACAGCCACATTTCCGAGTTGGAGCTCGCCGGTGCCATCATCGGCATCCATGGCGGCGGTGAGGGGAAGCGCACCTGGACCGGCATCAGCATCCAGGTCGCGGACGTGGTCGCCGGTGCCGCCGAAGTGGTGGCGAACGGCGGTGGACTCGTTCGCGAACCCGCCGAGGAAGACGGCGAGGCCCCGCACCTCGCGATGTGTTTCGACACGGATGGCAACGAGTTCATGCTCATCCGCAAGCGTGAGAGTTAAGTCATTGCCGCGAACTCCGCGGCTTCGGATAGAAAATCATCACTTTCGGTCATGCAGGCGAAGTTATCCATCCATCCCACCGTTTTTCTAGCGGGACTGCTCTTGCTGGCTCCGGTCGCCCACGCCGCCGAGTTCCATGTGGCCACCGACGGCAAGGATGGGAACCCCGGGACGCCCGCGGCGCCGTTCGCCACGGTGCAGCGCGCCGAAAGGGCCGCCGGCCCCGGTGACACGGTCTTCATCCACGGTGGGACCTACAAGCTGACCCAGGCGCAAATCGCACGGACCCACCGCGACCGCTGCCAGGTGACGTTTCTCAGCAAGAGCGGCGCACCCGGAAAGCCGATCCTTTATTCCGCCTTTCCCGGCGAGCGGCCGGAGTTCGATCTATCCGACATCAAGCCGCGGGGCTGCCGGGTGACCGCGTTTCACGTGGAAGGCTCGTGGCTGCATCTCAAGGGAATCTCGGTGACCGGCGTGCAGGTGACCATCACCGGCCACACCCAGTCCATCTGCTTTGACAACCAGGGCGACCACAACATCTACGAGCAGCTCCGGATGCACGATGGCCAGGCGATCGGCTTCTGGTTAGGCCGGGGGTCTTCCAACCTGGTGCTCAACTGCGACGCCTATCGCAACCACGACCACACCTCGGAGAACGGCAAGGGCGGCAACGTCGATGGCTTCGGCTTCCATGTGCCGAAAGGCAGCGTGGGCAATATTTTCCGCGGCTGCCGCGCTTGGTTCAACAGCGACGATGGCTTCGACCTGATCAGCACCCGGGAGGCGCTGCTTATCGAAAATTGCTGGGCGTTCTACAATGGCTTCGCCCCCGACTTCAAGAGTCTCGGCGACGGCAACGGCTTCAAGCTGGGCGGCTATGGCAGTTGGCCGGAGGAAAGCCTGCCCAAGCCGATTCCGCGCCATGTCATCCGCCGCTCGCTCGCCGTCCGCAACAAGGCCTCCGGATTTTATGCGAACCACCAGCCCGGCGGCATCGACATGATCCACAACACCGCCTTTCTCAACGGCATCAATTTCAACCTGCTCAACCGCGATTCGCGCAACTCCAAGGACGTCCCCGGCTACGGCCACGTGCTGAAAAACAATCTCGGCTACAAGGGGCGCACCGAGGTTTCCAACATCGACACCGCCGCCTGCACGCTCGCCGCCAACACCTTCGGCATGGAGCTGGATCTATCCGACAGGGATTTCGAAAGCCTCGACCAGGACGAGCTGATCGCCCCCCGCCAGCCTAACGGCGACTTGCCCGACGTGCCGCTCATGAAACTCAAGGCGGGTAGCAACGCCATCGACAAGGGCGTGGACGCGGGCCTGCCGTTCAGTGGCAAGGCTCCGGATCTCGGCGCCTTCGAGTCCGGCGGGCGGTGATGGAGGATCGTTCGCGCCGACCTGCGGCCGCCGAGGATCAGGGAAGTTCCAGCGCGAGGTAATCATACATCACGTGACAGGCGGGACCGGTGTTGCGGGTCTGGGTGAGGGTGAGCGTGTTGTCGCCTTTTTTGAGTGCGGAGACCGGGAAATCAACGTTCGAGTAGCTGTATTTCGCATGGATCGACTCGCGCAGCAGTGCGTTACCGTCCGAGGCGGGTGGCGACACCGAGGCGATGGACTTGCCGTTGAGCGTCATGCCGACTCGTGCGGCATCGGCGCTCGCCCAAGCCAGTACCAGACGCGCGGTCCCCTGGTTGGGAACGGCGGCGAGATGGAAGCGGATTTCCCATGGCCAGGTCTGGCACTTGTCGTTTTTGAGATAGGAGCCTTGGGCGAAGTTCCAGTCGGTCGCGGGATTGGACTTGCCGATGGTATAGACCAGCGGATTGGAAAACTCCCTGGAGAAGTTCGTCCAGACATAGCCGTGGAAATAATCGTTGCCATGGCGGAATTCGGTGGCGCGGCGGTCCGGCACGCCGATCTCCCAAGCGAGCGATTTCCCGAGATGGGGCACTTCCCATAACAGTTCGCCGGCGGGATTGACGCCGGGCCTGACGATGGCACCGGTGAGCTCGAACTCGCCGACCGCTCCGGTGTTGAACGCGTTGAGGGTGTAGCTGCCGGGGCGGACGTTGGGGATCTCGAAGCCGCCGTTGGCGTCGGCCTTGCTCCAGTATTGATAGTTGTTGGATTCGTTCTGCCAGTTGCCGCCGGGGTTCGGCTGGGAGAGTCCCACCCACGCCCCGGCGGCGGAAACGGCTGGCTTGAGCGGGTCCTTGATCGTCAGTCGGCCGCGCACGGTTCCGCGTCCGGCGCGTGGCGGATAGATCGCAGTGTCGCTCACCCATTCGTGCGGCCACGCCTTGCGCTCGGAGGCGGCCTTGGCCCGGGCGTCCGTCCACAACGCGTCGGCATCACCGCCTTGGTTGCAGTAGAGGAGGAAGGGGCCGTAGATTTTCTTCCATTCCTGACCGGCGGTGAGGCGGGTGGAGGAGCCGGCGTAGTGGTTCATGCCGAAGTGGATGTGGATGATGGCGGAGGCGGATGATAGATCCTGCTTGGTCGGGCCGTCGTTGAAAAACTCGTGGCTGCCGAGCACCACCCAGGCGCCGACCTGGTTCTTGTCGCTGGCGTGGCCCCAGCAGCCGGTGGAGTAGTATTCGAGATTGAAGTCGTATTTGCAGTCGAACAGGCCGGCCCGCAACCCGCGGGTGAGCTGGACGATTTCCTGGATGCCGGTGGGCTTGGCGGCGGCAAGGTCGGCGGGAGTTGGCATGAGCCAGTTTCGAAGGGAATCCACACGGATTTTTTCCATCAGCCAGTCGTTCTTGCCGGCGGCGGGCATGCCCCAGACCATCCGCCACTCGCCGACGCTGGAATCCGGATAGTCGGCCGGATGGGACAGAATGGCGTAGGTGTGGACGCCGGATTCGCCGCGCTTGAGGGCGTAGTGGACCTCGATGTCCACGGCCTGCGGCGCGCCAGGCGTCCATTTCTGGAGGAACGCGACATCGACGACGTCCGGTGTCTGCTTCACCACCCGGTAAGCCGCGCCGCCGGGCTGGCGGTAGGATTTTCCGCCGCCCATGCTGTAGTAAACGGGTCTTCCGGGCGATACCATTTCGGTCCTGCCGAGCTTGATGGAAGTGATGGTGGAGGCCTTTTTGCTGAGCGTCGCCTCGATGGTGCCGTTGGAGAGAATCACCGAGCCGCCCGCCTCACGGAGCTCCACCGCCGGCGCGGGATCTGCGGCCAGCGCAGCGGTGACGAGCCCGCCGCCTAGCAAAAGCACGATGCCTGCGGTGACGGACCGGGTGAAATTTTGGCAAATCATAGGAACGCAGGATACGCCAGTCTTTCCGGGATTTACTCTAACCCAGACGAGGTAATCAGGCGTTTGCGGAGCCCGCTCACGGCTTCGGCAGCTCGGGAATTCCGGGAAAGTCGGATGACGAAGGCAACGGCGAGGCCGGGTCGCCCTTGCGGGTGAAGATGGCGTCCATGCGGTCGAGGTATTTCGAGAGGTCGTCGGTGCGGCGGTGGGGGTTGGCCTTGAGGCGGTCCTTGAGGCGCATGTAGTCGTCGAAGGCACCGCTGGTCTCGCGGGCGCGGGTGATTTCAAACCAGTCGAGGTAGTCGCCGGCGCGCTGGGCCTTGGCGGTCATGGTGGCGCGACGCTCGGCGAGGGCGGTTAGCTGGTTGGGGACGTCCTTGGTCTTGTTTTTGGCGATGGCGCTGAGGGCGATCTGATACTCGCCGAGGATGGGCCGATAGGAGGGGAAACAACGGATGCTCAGACGGACGAGCGCGTCCTGGGCGGGCTGGACTGCTTTGATGCGCTCGGGCTCGGGAAGGGCGGCGAGCTCGGGCCAGGCGGTGAGGTCCTTTTGCTCGGTGATGCCTTCCGGGGTGCGGAAATTCAGGCGCAGGGCGTCGGCGAGCGAGGTCTCGGTCTTGGCGATGGTGAGAATGTCGGTGGCGAGGTTGCGGGCGCCGATGTCGGCCATTTGCAGCCGCCACCATTTGTCGAGGCTGGTCTCGGATAGATTGAGCTCGGGGAAATGTTTGCGGAGCAGCGAGGGCGTTTCCCCTTCGTAGCTGGCGACGTCGGTGAGGAAGGCGCGGAAGCCTTCCTTGCCCTGCGGTTGCTGGAGAAGGGCCATGACGAGCGCTCCGGAGGACACACGGAAGGCGGCTCGCATGGCGGCGTCCATTTCCTCGAAGCCGGCGTCGGTGACGGCGAACACGTCGTCGATCTTGAACAGGCCGCCGGTCTTGAAGAGCGCTTCGTAGAGGCGGCGGTCGCTCTGGTTGAGTCGCCAGGCGGTGGCTTCGCGCAGGCCGTCGACGAGCCAAGGCGGGACGCGGTAGGGGGTGTCTGATTCCTTGGGCGCGTGGTCGCGGAGGGCGCGTTCGTAAATGAGCGCGGAGGTGGTGGCGAATTTGAAACGCTCGTGCTCGATGCCGCGGCTGAGATGGACGTCGAGCCGCAGATCGTAGCCGACCTCGCTGACGAGGATTCTCATCGCCACGGTGCGCGGCGGCATCGGATCGCCGGATTTGCCGTGAAGCTCGATGCTGACGGGGACTTTCCAAGCGTCGCGTTCTTCGGTGAGGCGGAGGAGCTCGTCCTTCGCTTCTTCCGCGAGCTGGGAGATGGTCGCTCGGTCCGGGGGCTCGCCGCCGGTCACGCGGAATTGTTTGGTGCGGCTGATGACGCGGTCCTGCCCGTCGAGCTTGAGCGGCGCGGGCGGCTCGGTGACCTGGACGGCCCGTGGGATTTCCTCCGCGAGAGCCGTCGCGGATAGTAGCAGTCCCAGGAGCAGCCGGCGGGTGGTCATTTCAAATCAGAAGGTCGGCGGCATGCCCTGCTGGCCGAGAGGTTCGCGCGGATCGAGGACGATGTGACCTTTTTCAAGCGTGATGCGGGACATCTCGCGCAATCCAAGCTCGATTTCCTCGGGGAAGACCGCGGCGAGTTTTTCAAAGGCCGGCATCACAAGCAGCAGAAATCCCTGGGGCACCACGAGGTTTCCAAAGCGCCCGCCGCGCGGTGGCTTGGGGAAATCCGGATGATAGGGCCCGCCATGCAGGTGGATCTCGGTGTAGGTCCCCTGCGGGCCCTCGAGCCGCTCGACCTGGAGAAACATGGACACGGTGAAGGGCTTGCCGAGGAAATGGCGCCCCATGATGACTTCGATGCGGCCCTCTTCAAGACGGACCCAGACGCGGTCGAGAGTGACTTTTCCTTCGAGAAATCCGCCCTGCTTGGTCGTCAGCGTGCGGGCGAGCCATTGGTTGATCTCCGCTTCCTGCAAGGTGAGGGGATAGCCGCGGTCGATCGAATTTTTCAAAACCACCTTCATTTCCCGCACCGGCGCGGCCTTTGCGGTGGGGGCGGGGGTGCTGAGATCGCTCAGGTCCTGCGGTTCGATGGCGGCGAAAATCGCGGCACCGAGGCCGCCGGCCGCCACCAGCAGGATGAGGAAAAGCAGCTTCGAGAAACACCCGCCGCCGGAATTGGACTGTGAAGAGTCGGCCATGAGCTACTTGCTTACCACGCTCCGGGCTGCTTGCAATGAATCACTCCGCGGACTTCGGCGCGGGCGCTGCCGCCGGAGCGGCTGCCGGTGGCGCGCTCGCCGCGGTTTCCGCCTTGGCCCCCGCCTGGTAGGACGACGAACGGTAGTCGGTTTGGTAAAATCCCGCGCCCTTGAAGATGATCCCGCCGCCGGTGCCGAGCAGGCGCTTCACCTTGCCATCACAGCCGGGCTCGGGGCAGTCGGTGAGTTTCGCATCATTCATGCTTTGAAACACCTCGAAGCGCTTCCCGCATTTTTCACATTCGTAATCGTAGTTTGGCATGGTGCTTGGCGCGTCTTGTAACACGTTCCCCCTGCCGTGCAACCCCGGTGTGGGATTTCGCGTGCCGTCCCCGGCGGGATCTGGTTGAGTCGCCGCCATGCCACCCCGCGTCAAAACCGTCGCCTCGATTTCCGTCGAGAAATTCTTCGATGCCCATGCCGCCTCGCTCGGCCTGTCGCTGCACGGCGAGAGAATCGGCTTTGACCGGCCGATCAGCGAGCCGGCGATGAACCGTCCGGGTCTCGCGCTGGCCGGGTTTTTCTCCTATTTCGCGAAAAAGCGCGTCCAGGTGCTGGGGAATTCCGAGTTGTCGTATTTGAAAAAACTTCCGGATGCGATGCGCATCGACCGCTTCCGCCGGATGTGTGACCGCGACATCCCGTGCCTGGTGGTGGCGCGTGGCTCCACGCTGGATGCGAATCTCATGGAAGTGGCGAAGGATCACGGCATCCCGGTCTTTGGCACCACCCAGGTCACCATGAATTTCCTCAATGCCGCCACTATCCGGCTGGAGCATGAGTTCGCGCCCAGCGTCACCCTGCACGGCTGCATGGTGGACATGCGCGGCGTCGGCGTGCTCATCGTCGGCAAGAGCGGCTCCGGGAAATCCGAAACCGCCATCGGCCTGCTGGAGCGTGGTGCCTCGCTCGTCGCCGACGACATGGTGCGCATCAAATACGTCGGCGGCGATCTCGTGGCGACCGCTCCGGACCTGTCACGCGGCTACATGGAGATCCGCGGCATCGGCATCATCAACGTGGCCAACCTTTACGGCCTCGCCTCCATCCGCCCGGACAAACGGCTCGACCTCGTCGTCACCCTCAAGCCGCAGGCGGATCTCAATGAGGTGGACCGCGTGGGACTCCAACAGAAAACCTACGAGATCCTCGGTCAGCACGTCGTCCACGTGGAAGTCCCGGTCGGCCCTGGCCGCGACACCGCGCGGATGGTCACCATCGCCGCGCTCGACCAGCAGCTCCGCCGCCTCGGCTATAACATGGCGGACGAGTTCAACCAGAAGCTGCTCCACCACATGTCCGGCGGCAGGGCGGACTGATCCTATCCTTGGCCGCCCATGGTCTCGAAGCAATATGTGGCGGAAATTGGCCTCAAGCGGGATGATGTGCCGTCGTTTGAAAACTATCCGTTCTCACTGGCCGCGGTGCGCGCGCTCGAAACCCTGGAACTTCATCCGGCGGTCACGTTCTTTGTCGGTGATCAATCGCAGTTCATCATCGCCACCCATTCCCCGATCCTGATGGCTTATCCGGACGCGTGAATTTACGAGTTTTCCCAAAGCGGCATCGAGCGGGACACCTACGAGGACACCGAGCATTATCGGATCACGCGAAATTTTTTGGCCAATCCGGACCGCATGATGCGGGTGCTTTTCGAGCCTTGAAAATCCCCGGAGGGTGCGTTTGGTGCGAACCGCCGCATGAACACGCCCGCGATTGCTTTTTCTCCTCAGCGGAACTCGTTTGAAAGTCTGGTGGAGCCGCCCGTCGTAGTGGAATTGCAATTTTCCCGCACCATCCCATGACACCGAAATTCACTCGTCGAAAATTTCTCGGAACCGCAGCCCTCGCCATCGGCATGCCGACGATCATCCCCGGTTCCGCCTTGGGGAAAAACGGCACGGTAGCGCCGAGCAACCGCATCGTGATGGGCGGCATCGGCATCGGCCCGCGCGGGCGGCAGGTGCTGTCTTGTTTCCTCGCCCAGCCGGATGTCCAGTTTGTCGCGATCGCCGATGTGCAGGAGTCGCGCCGCGAAATCGTCCGGCGCATGGCGAACAAACAATACGGCAACGAGGACTGTTATAAGTGCCGTGACATGATGGAAATCCTCGGTCGCGACGATATCGACGCGGTGCAGATCACCACCGGCGACCATTGGCACGCGCTCGGCATCATCCTCGCTTCAAAAGCCGGCAAAGACGTCTACGCCGAGAAACCGTGCAGCATGACGATCCATGAAACGCAGGAGCTGGCGGATGCCGTGAAACTCCACGGCCGCGTCTTCCAAGCCGGCACCCAGCGCCGGAATGTGGCGAATTTCCGCTTCGCCGCCGAGCTCGCCCGCAGCGGCCGGCTCGGGAAAATCCACACCGTCCACGCCTCGATCCTGCGCCTCGTGCCGAACCTTGCGCCGCTGCCTGCCGAACCCGAACCGGATCCCGCGGTCATCGATTGGGACCGCTGGCTGGGCCCCGCCCCGCTGCGCCCATATAATAA
>JBEDKU010000035.1:0-10162 GCA_041172045.1 Verrucomicrobiota bacterium
GAATCCGCGGCTTTAAAATTTGGCAACGTTTCATCGGAAGAAACGGCTCCCGCTCCATTTCCAAAAACCCACCGTCGTGAATTTCATTCCTCAAAAAACTCCCGGAAACCGAGGCTTCGCCCTCGTCGTCACGCTCAGCCTGATGATTTTGCTGACCGTCATCGCCGTGGGCCTGCTCTCGCTGAGTTCGATTTCGCTGCGCACCTCGGCCAGCGGCGAAGCAAGCGCCCGCGCCTATGGCAACGCCCGGTTGGCGGTGCTGCTGGCCGTCGGAGAACTTCAGAAAGAAGCCGGCGACGACCGGCGGATCACCGCGGATGCCTCGATTCTCTCCGCGAGCTCGCCTCAACCGCATCTCACGGGTGTTTGGTCGTCCTGGTCGTTGAATGCGGCGGCCCAGCCGGACCAAACCACGCCGGAGTCCGTTTACGAGGAAAAGAAAACCAAGCTCTTCAAGTCGTGGCTGGTCTCGTCGCCGAACCCGGCGGCGCTCCGCTCGCGGGACTGGGCGGCGACCCAGCCGCCCGCCAACGACCCCAAGTGGATCCCGTTGTTTTCGCTCAAGCGCAATGGCTTCGACCTGACCGCGCAGGCCGTCCCCATGCCTCTCGGCGGGATGGCGTGGGCGGTGTCCCAGGAAAACACCAAGGCGAAAATCAACGTCGCCGGGCCGGAGGCCGAGACGGCGGTCAACCTCGCGCTGCAAGTCCAGCGCCGTCCGTCACTCGCTCTCTCCAGCACGCTCAAACAACCCGTCAAGGAGTGGAACCAACGCGCCAACCGGGTGCTTTCCCTCAGCCAGGCCACGCTGGATGGGGAACTCACCACTGCGGATCCCACCGCCACGCTGCAGTCCGGCGCCAGCTACACCGTCCATGCCCAGGGATTGCTAACGGACGTCGTGAAGGGCGGGCTGAAGACCGACCTCAGTCTCGGCTTCGAGCTGAGCGATGCGGAATTCGCCAAGGCGGCTTGGGACGGCGTTCCCAACCCGTTCCGCACCCCCAAAAAGGATGCCGGTTTCACCTCTCCGAGTTCGTTCGAGAACCAACAAGCCCTGTTCCGCCCGCTGGCGAAGGCGGAGAATCCGATCGTCTCCTCCAAGACCGACTATGGCGTGGCTTCGCTTTCCTTCCGCTTCTACGCCGCCGCGGTTCCGACCTTCGACCACCTGCGCTCGTTCTATCGAATTCCCCATCACCTGTATGGCGGCAGCCTCCCCGTCGTGGCCGAGCGCGGACCCGATCACGTGGCGGCGGTGACCCCTCCTGCGGCGAGCAAGACCTATCTGGCGCCGAACAACCCGCCGCCGGGGGATGAATCCAAGCTCTCGATCCGTCCGGTGCTCAACCGCATGATCTATCTGCTCAGCTCGAATCTGGATTCGGAAAATCAAGTCCAGCTCCTCATCACTCCGGTCATTTCGCTCTGGAATCCCTATAACACCCGCCTCGAGATCGAGGGTGCGGTCGCCTATCCGTGGATGGACCTGCCATTCCAGTTGATATGGGAACGCAAGTCACCGGGCCAGCCAGTGGTGACCGAGCCCATCGGGATGGCGGACGCCATGGGCAAGCAGTTCGAAAGCAAGGGCCAAAGCCGCCAGGTGGATCCGTATTTCTTTTGTGAAATGACCGCCAACGGCGACGGCGACACCTCGCAACCCATCCGCTTCGAGCCCGGTGAGGTCCGCGTGTTCTATCCGGCATCCCCTGTGCCGGTCGATTTCAAACGCCTCGGTTCCAACGCTCAAAGAACCTTGCGTCTCCGCCCGGCGGAGGACATCGGCGGGGTGAACAAGCGTGGAGGATTCCAGGTTTCCATGCAGCAGGCGGATGGCCTCGCGAAACACGGCCTCGCGAAATACCAGGTGAAAAAGACCGATGAAATCCGGATCGCACTCAAGGATATTTCCGCTGTCGGCCAAGGCAGGGGACAATATCACTACTTCGTCTCACTCGAGGATGCCGCGCGCATCAAGGATCCGGCGGATTCCACCCGCGGACAAGTCATCACCGACGTCCAGATCCTACGCCTGGTCTCGGCGGAAAATACAGTCGCCTCACCGTGGCGGACTTTTGACGAACTCAAGACCGGTGCTCCCGTCCCCTTCGGCGTGATCGAGACTTTCCATCGCACCGCCAACACCAGCGTCGGCGGCCAGGCCGTCGCCGACCTGATCTATACCACCAATCCCCGCAATCCATCGATCAATCACCAGCTTGCCAATACCAACCCCAGTGATCCCTTCACGGTGGCACCGCATTTTCAATCGACCCTCCGCACCACGCCATCCTTTGACGATGCCATCCAAACGAGCTTCGACGGCAGGAAGTCCTACTGGGGACCATCCCACAGTTCCTCGGGAAAATCCGAACTGCCGTTTTTCGAAGTTCCGCGCCACCCGCTGCTTTCCCTCGCCGCCTTCCAGCACGCCGACTTGTCCTCCTCCACCTTCGCCCCGGCCAACCAGTTCGGAAACAGTTGGGCTTCGGCCTACCTCAGCCGCGAAAAAACCGGGTTTCTCAAGCCAGGTGCATCCCAGTTGCCCGAGGTCCCGATCTATGATGTCTGCTATCTAACCAACGAGTCCTTGTGGGACGGATACTTTTTCAGCGGAGCCGCGCCCCGTCTGCAACCTGCGGGCGGTGGCAAACCGGGTGCCGCATGGAAGCAGTCGATCGCGAGCGAGGAGCGTTCGCTCAAGGATGTCGTGACCGATTTTGTGGCCTCGCCATTGGAGAAGCCGCTTGGCAACAGCCGCATGCGCCTGAGCAAGAGTGGAGTGACCGACGAAAAACTCGTGGAGCGTCTGCTCGATCCCGCCGGCTGCACCCGCATCGCGGCCAACCTGACGGTGGACGGCGCGTTCAACATCAATTCCACCGACGTTGATGCGTGGACCGCCCAGTTATCCGCATTGCGCGGTGAAACATTCCAGGTCGAAGGAGGGTCTCCGCCAGCGGCAGCCCTCACGGCATTTCCCCGTTTTCGCAATCCGCTGGGAATTACGAATGACAACTGGAACGGCTTCCGCGCCCTCAGCGATCCACAAGTCCGCACGTTGGCGGAAAACCTGGTGAAGGAAATCCGCCAACGTGGTCCGTTTCTCTCGCTGGCAGAGTTTGTCAACCGCCGCGTGGAAGACAGCGAGTTCGGCAAGAGCGGGGCCATCCAAGCTGCCATCGAGGCAGGCCAGCTGAACGAACAGGCCAAACAGACACCCTTCAGCGTCAACAAATACCCGGACGACAGCCAAAACAACATCATCAACGACACCGGCGTCGGCATCCCCGGCTACCTGACCCAGGCGGACGTCCTCCAGCCACTCGCCCCGGTCATCACCTGCCGTTCGGACACGTTCACCGTTCGCGGCTACGGTGAGGCCAAGGACGCAGGTGGCAAGGTCACCGCGCGCGCCTGGTGCGAGGCCGTCGTCCAGCGCATGCCGGACTTTGTCGATCCCACCAACGCGGCGGATACGGCGATCACCTCGCTTTCGCCGATCAACCAGACCTTCGGCCGGCGTTTTGAGGTCATCTCGTTCCGCCGGGTGTCAAACGCCGAACTCAATTAAATTCCAAAAATCCACCACGCTCATGTTCATTTTCCGCCGTATTCCGTTTGTAAGCGTCCTTGTTGGCAGCCTCGCGGCCTTCACCTCGGCATTCGCCGCTCCCATCAAATTCCTGGCGTGGGACGACACCGTCGCAGCTCGCAAAGTAGGCTTCAGCAATGGCGTGGAAGTCGCCGAGATCCAGAACCTTCATCCTCACAAGCGTTCCAAGACCATCAACTGGACCAGCGGTGAGCTTCCTCCCGTCCTTGTCGCGCTCGACCGCACCAGCCCGGATGGCAAGCCCGTCACCGCGCCGATCAAATTCACGCCCGATCTGAAATCCCCGCTGGTGTTGATCCTGCCGGATCCCGCCCACCCGAGCGGACTCCGTTGTTTCGTGATCGAGGACGGCGCCGGCAGCTTCGGCTGGGGTAGCTTCCGCTTCATCAACGCCACCGGCAAGGAGCTGCTGGTCCGCAATGACAAGGTGACCAAGTCCCTGCCGGAAAACTGGAAGGCGGTGGACCTCAATCCCGGCGGAGGCATCCGCAACATGGGCATCCAACTGGCGGCCCGCGACAATCTCACCGCGGTCCTCTACTCCGCCGTGTGGGAATATGATCCGGATGTCCGCAAGCTGATCATCATCGTGCCCGGCACCGACGCCCAAAGCGGAGCGGTCAGCCTGAAGATCATCCCGGAGGATCGCCGCTCGGTGGCGCCTGCCGTTCCCGCGAGCGATGCACCAGCGCCATGAGACCTGTCCTGTTACTGGGCCTGATCG
This sequence comes from Verrucomicrobiota bacterium, assembly GCA_041172045.1. GTDB lineage: Bacteria > Verrucomicrobiota > Verrucomicrobiia > Verrucomicrobiales > Akkermansiaceae > Luteolibacter. The sequence continues at coordinate 4,344 of JBEDKU010000035.1, forward strand.
CCGCCGCTACGGGATTGGACGCGCAGTCAATTCCCGGCAGGACCCTGTTATGGGCGGATGAGTTTTCCCAAAGCGACGGCACCTCGCCGGATTCCACCAAGTGGGGCTACGACATCGGCGGCACGGGCTGGGGGAACAACGAACTCCAGTATTACACGAACCGCACCCAAAACGCCCGCATTGAGAGCGGACAGCTCGTCATCGAGGCCCGCGCGGAGAATTTCAGCGGAAAGAATTACACCTCCGCCCGTCTCCTCACCAAGGACAAGTGGTCGTGGACTTACGGTCGCATCGAGGCCCGCATCAAGATTCCCAAAGGCCAGGGATTCTGGCCCGCGTTCTGGATGCTCGGCGCGAACATCGGCTCCGTCGTCTGGCCGAACTGCGGCGAGATCGACATCATGGAAAACATCGGCTCGCTGCCGTCCACCCTCTACGGAACCGTCCACGGACCTGGCTATTCGGGGGGCAACGGGATTTCTGGCAGCACGGTCTTGCCCGGAGCCGCCTTGGGCGACGATTTCCACGTCTATGCCATCGAGTGGGAGGAAAACCGCATCCGCTGGTTCCTCGACGGTCAGCAGTTTTTCTCACTCACCCCGGCCAATTTGCCCGCCGGCAGCGCCTGGGTTTTCAATCAACCGCAATTCCTGCTGCTCAATGTCGCCGTCGGTGGAAACTGGCCGGGCAATCCGAATGGATCGACGGTTTTCCCCCAGCGCATGACGGTGGATTACGTCCGGGTTTACGCCCCCATCGCCACCGCTCCGGCGTCCTCGACCGTCACCGTGGATCCTGCGGAAACCTGGCTCGGCTACATGCACGTCGCGGACCTGCCTGCCAGCGGCGGCACCTACCGCTACGGCAGCACCTGGAACGTGTCGGATCTCCGCACCCGCTTCGCCGGGTCCACCCTCACGCTGAGTCCTAACACGATCAATGATGCCGCCACCTACTGGTACATCGGCGGCGGTGCGCCCGGTCGGCCCGGGAACAAGATCATGACGGCGAACATGTATGTGGAAAAGACCGGCAGCCTCTCAGGAAAGACGGTCACCTTCACCGGCACCGTCACGGCGAACACGCTGACGAGCGCCCACAGCTCGGTCGCTTTCATCCGGGATTTCAACGCCGACTATTCCGCGTTCACCACGGTCACGGCACCGCTGGTGAACGGCAGTTTCTCCATCAGCCTCGCCACCAGCGCCGGATCCGGACGCCATGTGCAGTATGGTTTCGAGACGACGGGCGTCAACGTCTGGGCCACCGATGTCGGTCCTTTTGGATCCGTGCAAGTCGGCCCGTTCATCGGCACGCCGTTCACCACCTGGATCTCCGGCTTCGACTTGTCCGCACTCACCAATCCGGATCTAACGACCACTGGCGATCCCGACGGTGACGGTGAAAGCAATTTCAGCGAATTCGCCCTCAACAGTGATCTGCGCTCCGCAGTGATTTCCGGCAAGGTGCGCTCGCGCATCGAAGGCCAGGCGCTCGTGCTAACAATTCCCGTCCGCGGCAATCCGGTTTTCACCGGAGCTCCCGCCAAGACCGCCGCCGCCGATCAAGTGACCTATATTATTGAAGGCTCCAACAGCCTGGCCGCGTTCGATCAGGCGGTGACGGAAATCCCGGCTGTCACCGAAGGCATGCCGCCACTCGACAGCGGCTGGACTTACCGGAGCTTCCGGCTCGATGGTGCAATCGACGGCAGGGGACCCGCCGGCTTTTTACGCGTCCGTTTGATAGAGGTTCCTTGAAACTCACGGGGATGATCGCAACGTGGCAGCGCTCCAGAGTGCGGCACGCTCTGCTGCCGCCGGTGGCGGATGGAAGCTCTGCTCCATGTGGCGCGGAGCTCTTCCTCTTTGACTATGCCTGTGACAGGAAGAGCTCCGCCCCGCATCCGGTAGAGCCGAAGCTGCCATCGGCGCGAGCAGAGCTTCGCGCACTCCGGGGCTCTTACAGCGGTGAATTCGCACGGCGGGCGGCGAGATCCTCGCGCATGGTCCTGCACAAGGTCTCGTTCAATCCATACAAGGTGAAGAGGCTGGCTAGAAACAACAGTCCGGCCGCCGGGATCAGGCTGTTGAGCAGCAGGATCCCATGGATGGACTCGGCGGACTGGGTCGCATTCGCCACGTAGCCGAAGTGGGTCAGCAACCAGCCGGCGAACGCCGCGCCGATGCCCATGCCGGCTTTCTGCGAGGAGGTGGTGGCGGAGAAGATGATGCCGGTGGTGCGCACGCCGAATTTCCACTCCGCGAAATCAGCGGTGTCGGCGACGAGCGCCCAGTAGAGCGTGGCGTTGATGCCGGAGAAGATCATGCCGAGGATTTGGAAGGTGAATACAAGTCCTGTCTGGTCCGGGCGGATCCAGTAAAACGGAATCGCTGTCAGCGCGACGAGAATCATGCTGGTGATGAACGCGGATTTCTTGCCGATGGCTTTGACTGCGAATTTCGTGAGCATCGCGCCGAAGATCATGGCGAGTCCGCCGATGAGGAAATAGGTGGCGATGCGGCCGTCGTCCCATTTCAGATAGCTCTTGAGGTAATAGATGCCGGCGGTGCCGCGGACCACGGCGAAGGTGATGTTGACGATGCCGGCGACGAACATCATGAGCCAGTGGCGGTTGGCGAGCAGGGTTTTCACATCGCCGCTGAGTTTGGTCTTCTGTTCCGGCGGCGGCTGGATGCGCTCGCGGGTGGTGTAAAAGGAAATCAGGAAAAAGACCACCGCCACGGTGGCGAAAAGCAGGACGGTGCGCTGGGCTCCGAGCTGTTGGTTCTCACCACCGAATTTCTTGATGAGTAACAGAAAGCTGGAGTTGGCGATGATGCCGCCAATTTGCGCGAGCACCATGCGGTAGCTGTTCACGCTGGTGCGTTCCAGCGGATCGTCGGTCATGACGCCGGACAGCGCGCCGTAGGGGATGTTGATCGCCGAGTAGAGCAGCATGAGTGCGTTGTAAGTGGTCCAGGCCCAGACCAGCTTGCCCCAGTCGCTGAAGTCGGGCGTGGTGAAGGCCAGCACGAACACGACCGCCAGCGGGACGCACAGCCAGACGAGATAGGGACGGAAGCGGCCCCATTTCGTCTTCGTCCGGTCGGCCACGGCGCCGACGAAGAAGTCCCAGAAACCATCGGTGAAGCGGGCGAACAACAGCATGGTGCCCGCGGCGGCGGCGGTGATGCCGAAGATGTCGGTGTAGAAGAACATGATGAAGTTCATCATGAGCGCCCAGACGAAGTTGCTGGCGGTGTCTCCGAGGCCGTAGCCGATTTTTTCCTGAATCGATAATTTCATGGGTTTTGATAGATGGCTCACAGCTGGGTTTCCGGGATCGTGACGGTGATGGATCGAATGATACCGTCGCGCTCGAACAAGTGCCGGCTTTCTTCCAGTGGCAGAAGATTGCCCTCGATGCGGGTGGATCCGCCATCGGAAAATTCCAGGGTGATCGAGGCGCGGCCGTCGAGCTGATAGCAGACGGGAACCTGGAAGGCGGTGAAAGCGAGTGTGCCCGTGGCGAGGTGCCAGGTCTGCAAGCGTCCTTCGAGGTCGATGAATTCAAAGGCGTGGGGCACGGTGAAGAACTCGCGATGCTTGAGGAGGATGGGCTGGAAGCGCACGCATCCGTTCTCGATGTGGACTCCGAGTTCGCCCATGCGGGTGAGGATTTCCTCCTTCACCTGACCGGTCATCCCCGGTTGCTGGGCACCGCGGTGACGCGGCGAGTGCGAGTAAGGATCGCTCGGGAAGGCTCCGTAGGTTTTCGAATCCTTGGTAAACCCGAGGCCGTTGCGGATTTCCGCGTAGATTTCCGCCAGAAGCAGGGTTTCCGCGGCGTCCGGGGTGTCTTTCACGGCCTGCGAATGGATTTCCTGCAGGGCGAGCAGCAGCTTGGCGACCATGTGCCAGTAGATGCTGCCCAATCCTTCAAAGGCGAACATCGCGCCGCTGCGCCCGGTGAACGAGCGGTGGCGGAACACGCGTTCCCAGAGCTCCAGCACGGCGGCGCGGTCGGTCTCCACGGCGTCCTGCCAGGCAGGTTCCGCGGTCAGGCGGTTGAGCTTCGCCTCCAGGTCGCGGGCGTTGGTGAGGTCCGGGTGGAAATGGGCGCGCCCGTCGCCGTCGAGGCGGATCAAGTCCCGGCTGCCGGCAAGGATGGACGCCGCGAGGTTGGGGAGCTTGGTCTTCCAATCCGCAGGCAGGGTGTTGCGCTCGAGGAAGGGCGTGATCTCGCGGTCCGGATAGAGAAGGTAACTGTTCTGGTCCGCCCGATAGAGCGCGCTGTCGCGCATCGCCACCATCAGTCCGAGCGCTTCGGCGGGTTCTAGAACGCCGCTGCTGAGCGCGGCGACCTGTCCTTCGAGCATGAGGTCGAGCGGGTGGACGACCGCCTCCGCGCCTTGGATTTCCAGCAGATTGTAACTGTGGAATAGATGTTCTTCGCGGCGGTTGGCGAACAGCGTGGCATCGACCGCATCGAGGGCGCTGGCGATGAAATCCCGCACGGCAAGGATGCCGACCGGGGTGAAGCCGGGAGCTTCCCGCGCATAGACCGCGCGGCGGTGGATTTCTCCGGCGCGGCCAAGCGCTTCGGTGACGCGGAGGCGCGCCGAGTCGTCGGACCCGACCCTGGCTGCCGTTGGCAGAATTTCACTGAGACTGGCGAGCAGCGCGGCGACGGGTTGGCTGAGCTCGAACTCGGCGTCGGCGCGGGCGTCGAACAGCGATTCGAGGAATGCGAGGTAGCGGCGCATGTAGCAGACGGTCACGACGGACAGTCCCCAGCCGGCGAGCGCGTTGTTGGCATCGTTCCACTCGGGGCGTTGGGTGTTGAGCCAGATGCCGCCGCCGGGGACGAGGTTGCTGAGTTTGACGAGCAGCGGGACGAGCAGTTTTTCCGCGAGTGAGACGAGGACCAGCCCGCCATCCGCACCGGCTAACAATTTGCCGTCGCCACCGATGGTGCGGGCGCGGTCCATGAGCTGCTGGTGGAGCGTCTCGTTGAAATGGATCGAGTGTTTCGGATCGCGCACGATGTCGTCGAAGCCGCGGATTTCATACGGGACGTTCGCATAAGTGTGGCTGCGCGAGTTGAGGCGGGTGGTGAGACGGCCGGGGCTGAAGTGTTCCTGTCCTTCCAGCAGGCGGAGCAGATAGATGATCTGGTGGTCGCCCCAGTAACCGATGTGGCTCCACGGGTCGGCGGCGTCGAAGACCTCCCAATCGACGCCCGCGCGGGTGATGCGGTAGGGGTTGTAGCCGTCGGCGGTGGAGGCGTTGAGGAAGATCGAGATCATCGGCTCGAAACAGCGCGGGTAGCTGTAGGCGAGGCTTTCCCAGTTCTGGAAAATGTCGCGCCAGTTTCCGGCGTAGGCGAAGAGCGGGCGGCCTTCGGCGTCCTTGGTGTGGATTTCAAAGCGGTTCCACGGCCGGCTCGGGTCGCCGTGGCGGCGGCTGAAGCAGATGGGCAGGTATTCGCCGGCGAGTCGGGAGAGTTGGGCGTCCTCGCGTGCGGCGGCGAGGGCGGTGATTTCCTCAAGCGAGCAGAATTCGGGCAGCGAGGCCACCCAGTCCCGGTGCTTGCTCAGGACGTCGAGGTTCCGGCATTTGAGGAAGGCGCTGAAGTCGCTGCTAGGAAAGCGGTAGTTGTCGTGCAGGGTGCCGCCGCGCATGCAGTTGAAAAGCACGTTGGCGAAATGATGGACGCTGGTCCGGCTGTCGGCGCTCTGCTGGATGGCCCCGGCCCCGGCGATGCGTTTTTTCAGGGCCACCACGCTGGCGCTGCGGTCGGCGGCGATTTGCGC
>JBEDKU010000036.1:0-13615 GCA_041172045.1 Verrucomicrobiota bacterium
TGTCCACCTGCTCCACCCGTGGCGGAACGAGAAATCCGTCGAGCACCGCTTTTTCCAGCTCGTAGGCATCCGTCGGCACACCTGGCTCCAAATCGAAAAGGTCGTAGGTATTCCGGTCCACTTCTTCCCGTGGCGTGGCGGTGAGACCTACCAGCAGCGAGTCGAAGTAAGCGAAAATGGCCCGGTATTTTTGGTAGATCGAGCGATGTGCTTCATCAATGACTATCAGATCGAAATACCCTACCGAGAATGCAGCCTCGCCGTTGTTCGCCTTGTCGATCAGCCCCATCATCGTCGGATAGGTGCAGACATAGACGCGGCCCTCCTTGTCCTTCTCGGTCACCAGATTGACCGGGCTGGAGTCCGGCAGGAATTTTTTAAAGGCCCCGGCCGCCTGGTTGACCAAGGAAACCCGGTCGGCGAGGAACAACACCCGCTTCACCCAATTCGCCCGCTGGAGCAGATCGACCAAGGCGATCACCGTCCGGGTCTTGCCGGAGCCGGTGGCCATCACGAGCAGTGACTTGCGCCGGCCCTGCGTGAAAACCTCGCCGAGACAGCCGATCGCCCGCCGCTGGTAGTAGCGCTCGATGATGGTGGTGCTGAGCGCGGTGGTGCCGAGCGGCTTGCGGGTCTTCCGGCGCTGGATGAGGCGTTGGAGTTCCTCTTTTTTGTAAAAGCCGAGCGCCTTGCGCGGCGGATAGAACACATCATCCCAGATCCACGTGTCATATCCGTTCGTGTAGAAAATCACCGGGCGCTGTCCGGTCATGGCTTCGAGGCAGTCCGCGTAGAGCTTTGCCTGTTGCTGGCCCACACGAGCATCCGCTGTGGTTTTTTTCGATTCTACAATCCCCAGCGGTTTCCCGTCATCGCCCCAGAGCACGTCATCGACGAATCCGCGGCCGCTGGTGTTAGGCATGCCCGTGACCTCGTATTCGCGGTCGCGCGGCTGGTCGAGCGGCCAGCCGGCGCGCTTGAGCTCCAGATCGATGAGCAGCGTGCGTGTTTCCGCTTCGGAGTAATCGTGAGGATCCGGCAGCTTCTCATTGGCGGCGCGTGCGGCGGCCAGATCGGCCCGGAGCTGCTTCAGCTCCTCGTCCAAGGTCGTGAGACGTTGGTCGCGTTCCACCAGGGTGCGGGCTTTGGCTTCGAGTTCCGTCTCCAGTTCGGCGAGCCTTTTGCGATCCAGCGGAGTGGCACCCGTCTGCGCTGGCGGGACGAGCTGGGGATCGAACGCCACCGGCGGCTTGGATCCCGCGCCCTGCCGGGTGTAGGTGCGCGCCAGCCAGTAAAGCACGTGATGCAACTCCTTGATCACTTGCAGCGCATCGAACTGCCGGACCGGACGTTGGTGGTGGACCGCCTGGTTTCCCGCCTGTTGGATCACCCGGGCCTTTTGGAAAATCGCCTCCGGCACCCGGCTTTGGAAGGTGGGTTCATGCAGCAGCGCGCCGAGGCTCTGGTCGTAAGGCATCCGCAAACCGGCATCGTGCTTGTAGAGCCACAGCACCGAGGCTTCCAATGCGAAGCGGGCATAGAAACCTGCCGCCCGCGGGTCCTGCATCACCAAGCGCTCCGCACGCCCCGCCGGTTCGGCCAGATCACGAAACTCGGGGAGGAGAAATTCAAAGTTGGAACTCATCGGGCGATGAGCTTCTCCTATCAGGCTTTGTCCGCGACACCTAGCGAAAAACCACAGGTTTCAGGACACCCGCTCCGCGTGTTTGGTGATTCCGAGGTCCACCGCCGACTGCACCAGCACCTGGATGGTCGGAAGGCATCCCTTGAAAACGAGCTTGCCCAGAGTTTCCGCGCCATGCTGTTCGAACAAGCCGCTGACCAACGCATTCACAAAGGAGCTGTTCGCACTGCGGATCCCCGTAAAATCCAAAACCACTTGATCGCACAGAGCCAAATAGGGGTCGATTTTTGAAACACGATAGCGGTAAGCTTCGGATCCGTCGCTGAGGCGAGGACCAAAATCATCACGCAAGTGAAGTTCGTGTGTCATGGTTGGAAAGTAGCAGGGTTGCCCGCGGCACGCAAGGGGATCTCTAAATCCTTGGCTTTCTGGAGATTATGGTCGAAATCAGAAGCGGCGGACCGCAGGAAGGTGATCGCGATCAAGGTTCCCGGGAAAACAATTCCATTTGGGAGGGACTCTTTTCTCATCGTGGAATTGTTGCTGCGGATCACCGTTCCCGCTCCGCTCGCGATCAGCATGTGCCCACCCATCAGGCTTACGATTCGGGAGCTCAAGGTAAGTCCCACCCCTTCATTGGATGGCTGGCCCTTGCTGGATACGCGGGCGACCATTGCCTGCTCGATGATGTCCTGATCCGGAAGATCCTGGACCCACGGCAATCCAGCCTCTTTCAAGGATCCTGAGATACCGTAGCCGCAGTCGGCGATGGCGATCTTTACGAATCCATCCGACAGGGTCGTCTGCGCGGCCACGAAGCCGATTCCGCGGCTGTGTTGGCGGACGTTGTTCGCCATTTCCGTGATCAGATACCAGGCAGTGTCGTAGAGTCCCGCATTCGGGTGTTCGTAGTCCTCACCACCAGGGGCGATGCACGAGGCGATTTCATCTCCGAGATCATCCACACGGTGAGGAATTTCCTCCAAAGGAACGAATCTACCTTTGGGATCACGGCGCTCGAACGATTCCTCCTCCCGCTCCCAACCGCATAGTCGCAGCAGGTTCATGCGCCGGAGGTAGTCACGGATTCCACAGGTCTCCAATCCAACGACGTTCGTCGTCAGGCGCTCCCGGTCCCGCCGCGCCATGAACGCTGTCAATGCCGCCAGACCCGCGGGCGACACCCGTTGAAGGCCGGTGAAATCAATCAGCAGCTCATGCGTGTCGGAATGAGCCGCCAACTGGGCCAGGAACGGCAGCAGGCCATCTGCGTTGATGTATTTGGGGATGATCAGCACTGAAGAATAAAACTAATTTTGCGGAAGAGCCTGTTCAAGGCCTTATCCAAGATCGATCCTCCGATCCGCAAACGGCGATTCAAGGATGGTTCCCTTGTATCCAGCCTTCGCGGCGATGATGAGATTCACAAAGCCTGCCAGACGACCTAGCGCGTCGATGGAAGCATGAGGGTCGCCCTTGGTACTGGAGCCAAAATTTCCATGTGCCGGACCATGTCGATGTTTGTTGAACAGTTTGAAGAGGTCAGTTACCCAGCCATTTCGACCTGGAAACAAGCGAAGAAACGCGTCGTCCCATTCCACCCGGCGGTCATCATAGCTCCAATTTTCAATCATCCGCTTCAGGCGTTTGATCATACCAGTTCTGTCCGGGCAGGTCGAAGCCCCTTCAAGGTTAGCAATCCATTCGAGCGCCTCGTTGCGGACATCTACGAAAGCATCCGGAGGATCCTGCTTTTCAAAAAGCTCGGAACGGAGGCCCTCGATGACGGAGCAAATCATCGCCATTTGGAGTGGCGAGGGTGCCGCGCTCGAATCAGCGCCTCGAAAGACCCACATCGCCTGCTTGAGGTCCTCGTTCTTTCCTGCCGGGAGGTTCAGGAAAAGGTCGGCAACCGAGGAAATCAGATCCGTCGGCGAGTTAGGTGACGCGAAACCATCGTAATCCCGAAGGGGAAACATCTCCCCCTGCACCTGACTCACCACCTTCAAAGATTGCTCCATCACCCCCCAATCGCGGCGGCGTTGAAGAAATGTCGGCCACGGGAAAATGGCGTGAGTGTATGCGACCGCTTGAATCAAGGCGTCAAACCGGCACCGCGCATCTTCATCGTCACCGCCCTCATGCCGGAATCCAACTTCCAGATGGTCACCCGCTTGTTTCAAGGAAAACGTTCCTCCCAGCGCGACACCATCCCATGTCGCCTCTCTGGAACCGCTGCGCTCACCCCAAAAAGGATGGCTCTCTGTCCACTCGACCCCCTTATTGAAGAACTGGAGCTTCGTGTTCGCAAAAACGGCGATATGCGTGAACCTTGGCTTTTTAGCATCCGCACCTTTATCCGGGAGGATGGGCGGCAGATGAGGATTGATCCTGTTCAACATCTCCCGGATCTCATCGTGCGTTTGCGAATCAGAGGTGGATGGCGGCAGGATGATTTTTTCCGGCTCCATAATGGCGGAAGATGCATTCACGTCGCCAATAGGCCGAGTGGTCGAAAAGGATGGAGGCCAGATTTTCTGAAACTCCACTCGCAGCCTGTTACCAAGAACACCCGATGCGCTCAGGGTGTCCTCTTCCTTATACTTGGTCTTGTCGGTGAAAAAGGACCTCATGTCTCTTCCTTCACTGTCGCGAACTTCAAGCCGGTAGCGTTCTCCTTCGGTATCAATCTTGAGCGTTGCGGCGAGATGAACGGGTCCGTCGGCGGTATTCAAAATGAAATCATCGACGGGCAGTGAGAGAGTTCCATCGAGCGTGGGATCAAGCAGCAGTTTGCGGATGTCGTCTTCGATAAACATGGCGATTGAAGGTTCAGCCCTTGAACGTCTTTATCTTCGCCGCGAGATCGCTCTTCGAATACCCGACATCCAGGCAGTTGCTCAGGCTCACGAGGCACTCATTGTGCTCTTTCACGAATTCGAGACGGCCGAACTGACAGACGACCCGCAATTTACCATCGCATTCTTTCGCCCTTGCAGCGAAATACGAAGTCCATCCGATATCGGTGAGTTCGATCATGTGAGATTGGGACCAGTTGGGGCACCTTCGGGTTGTTTCATTCTCGACTCATGTTGCCAAATGTGTTCGATGACCCGCCAACCGAGTTTCGTGGCATGCATCCCGAAAGCGTCAGTCCCTGCTCCGACATTTGATTGGTAGTCCGTCCAGAGTAGGCGGGCAGCGATCAATTCGCGAACCGCGGCATTGAATACGATCCATCCATCTGGCTGATCGAAAGGGGGCTTGTCTCTGAGTTGGCCGAAGTGCAGCGAAGGAGTCGGACTGCCTATGCTCCAGCCCCACCACAATTGTCCATAGTAGTTCAGCAATCCAATCGCCTCAGGGGTCAATCGACTGGATACATGACGAATATAAAGATCCGCCTCTCGTTCAAACGCGTCTGCCGCACCTGCCAATGCGCGGGCAGCCCGGTCTACCAAATTTCTCTCTTCATACCGGTTGACGTTGGTGACCTTCAAATCGAAATGCAGAGAAGCGGTGTCATCTTGAGTGAATAGCAAGACACGACCATTCGGCTTAAGTGCAAGTGCGATTCCGGTTTCAAGGACAACTCCGAAATTGCATCCCGTCAGATCACCAAGAAAAAAGTGGCAGTCGAGAATTCGGTTCACGATCTGGTCGGTGATTACGACGGCTCCAGAAGGTCCTCCGTCCACTCGGGTCAAGGGGGCGAAGGTTCGTCTGTTTCCGCCGGCAGCAATTATCTCGTTCGCCTTTTCGTGAACCTTTCCCAGCAATAGCTTTTTGATGCGCGGTTCCGGATACCCGCCCCGATTGCTGAAGGGCATTGCAACAAACGTCTGGTAGTGCTCAGCGGAGAACTGCGCGGCAAACGCGTCGTCTCGTTGAAGTTGATAGATTTGATCGACATTCATGGTTCAAAGTTCCCTGCGGAAGGCGCGGTGCTGGAGGGCGGCGAAGTGGCGTTGGAGGGGAAGCGGGGGCATGATAGTGACGCTTGGGATTTGGATTACTGGTCCCAGGGAACTGTCACGGTGAATGACCTTCCTCCGACACTGAGCTTGCGGGGAAATGAACCATACTCTGGCGTGAAATAAACCGCTTGCTCGTTCACCTTCAGGTAGGTCAGGAGGCCGAAGATCACCGGGACACGCTTGCTTCCAGTATAGGACCGGCTTCTTCCAATCTGATAGATCGCCGATGCTTCGGTGCTGACATCGATCCAGCCGACGTGCAGGTTCAACTGTTTTTCCGATCCATTTCCCGAGTGGCGGTCGCCCCATACGGTTCCATCTTCCCGGACCTCGAAGAGGAAACTCGACGATCCGGTTCTGATGCCACTGTCGAACTGATAGACCAACGCCGGGATGAGAGGGAAGGTCTTGCGCCCATCGAGGCGTCCGGGATAGGCGGCCAACTCGCAGGCGTTGCCGCCCTTGCCGAGGAGGCTGGCGTCCACCGTCACCGGGGTGGTGCGCAGGATGAGTTGGGAACCCTTGGGGTGGGCTGCTTTCGGATTGCTGACATTTGCGACATTTCCACACGGCGTCACCTCGAAGCTGAAATCCGACCGGGCCACCCCACCGACATCGAACGTGTGGGTGCCTGCCGTCAGATAGAATGGCTTGTCCGGCTCAAACAGCTGTCCGCTCTTGTCGAGGCGGAAGCCGCCCCGGTAGTCGCCGGTGACGACGGTGATTGGATGCTTCTCGTCATCGGGCTTCGTCATCTTTGCGATAACCTCGGGCGTCGCCGGGACGGGCAGGTGATTTTGGCACGCCGGGAGCAGGAGCGAGACGGCGACGAGGAGGGGGTACGGGATTCTCATGGTGGGAGAGGTCAAAGTTCCCCGCGGAAGGCACGGTGCTGGAGGACGGCGAAGAGGGCGTCCAACTCGGAGAGGTGGGCGCGCTGCCGCGTTTTCTGCCGCTCCACGGATTCCACGATGGTGGCGAAGCGGCGTTGGAGAGGAAGCGGGGGAAGGGGGATTCTGAATTCTCGCAGCTCCTTCAAATTGATTGTTGGCTGGGCCGCGCCACGTGCCCACCGGTCGGCTTGGTTTTTAACGAGCGGCAACTGCATTACGGTGCCTAGAAATTGTGGAAGAATCTTCGAGTGGTCTGGCTTGAGGTGAGCCACGTGCCTTTGAAATCCAAACTTGGTGAAGTTACCAATCAAGGCCGCTTGTCCGTAGGTGGCTCCAACGGAGGTATAGAGCACGTCGCCTGGTTCGACCGGGCACCGGCGGAACAGGCACTCATGCTCTTGATCAGAAATGAACTTGTCGGTAGTGAAGTCGATCTTCCCATTTCTGATGTTCTTAACAAAAATAAAAGGGACACCGGCTCCGAGAAAAGTTGGAGTTAGATGGGTGCCGTCCGTAATTCGATTTGTGACTTCCTCCAGGCTGACAGACGAAAATTCGCCTTTCGCCACGAAAAGTTCGTCGAAGGTGGATTGAAGAAGAGAGTCGAGTTGGGCTATGGACTCGCGGCGCTTGGCCCGCAGCGCGTCCGCCGCATCCAGGATGCCCGCGATCCGCTTTTGCTCGGCGAGGGGCGGGAGGGGGATCGTCGTAGCTAGAAACTCCCCACGATTGACGTGCTTCATAGTCGCCCCGTGCATGTGCCGCTCCATTTCGAAAAGAGCATCGTGCAGCATGTGACGTAGGTAGTCTTTGCGGATCTTCTTTGGGTCTGGAAGGACCCGGAAAATGTGTTGATTTAGAAGGCCGGTTTCAGGCCGATTCCACTCGAAAACTCCCAAGGTTGCCGACCAAGACACAAGCAGATCACCTGGATCAACATGGTATTTGGAAGCTACGGTTCGTGTGGTACGATTAAAGGGTTTCGAAGGGTCTGTAAGGTTTTGGATTCGGATAATTGGTTGGCCAGCCTCATTCCAGTCGTCGGGTTTGAAGGCGGCGCCGTTGATGAACTCCGCCACTTCGCCGAGTGTTGATCTGCTTGCCATCATCCCAGCAACCCCTCCAGTTCCTTCCGCCCCTTGGCGATTTCGTCTTCGAGCTTGGCGAGGCGTGTCAGAATTTCCTTCGGCGAGTCGTGATCGACGGTTTCATGCACGACTTCCTTATAGCGATTGAGCGAGAGGTCGTAGTCGTTGGCGGCGATCTCGGCCTTGGGGACGAGAAAGCTGGTGTCGGTGCGATTGCGGGACTTCTCGGCGGCGGGCTTTTTCCAGCGCGCGAGAATATCGGGCAGATCGGATTTTCCCTGGGGTGTGCGTTTGTCATCCAAGGAAAAGCCGTCGGCCTTCATGTCGTAGAACCAGACCTTGTCGGTGCCGCCGGAGTTGGTCTTGGTGAAGAAGAGGATGGCGGTGGAGACTCCGGCGTAGGGCTTGAAGACGCCGGAGGGCATGGAAATGACGGCGTCGAGCTTCTGTTCCTCGACGAGGAGCTTGCGAAGCTGCTTGTGAGCGTTGGAACTGCCGAACAACACGCCGTCCGGCACGATGACAGCGGCGCGGCCACCGGTTTTCAGGAGGCGCATGAAGAGGGCGAGGAAGAGCAGCTCGGTCTTCTTGGTTTTGACGATCTGCAACAGGTCCTTGGCGGTGGCCTCATAGTCGAGACTGCCGGCGAAGGGAGGATTGGCGAGGATGACGCTGTAGGCTTCCTCATCGCCGGCGTGCGCTTCCTCAAGGCTGTCCTTGTAACGGATGTCGGGGTTTTCCACGCCGTGCAGCAACATGTTCATGCTGCCGATGCGGAGCATGGTGGTGTCGAAGTCGTAGCCGTGGAAGGTTTGCTCGTTGAAGCGGCGGTGGGATTTCGCGTCGGCGAAGATTTCCGCCTCGTAGTGGCCGCGCAGGTGCTCGGCGCTGGCGACGAGGAAACCGCAGGTGCCGCAGGCGGGATCGCCGATGACGTCCTGCGGCTTGGGGTCGATCATTTCCACCATCAACTGGATGATGTGCCGCGGCGTGCGGAATTGGCCGTTCTGCCCGGCGGAGGCGATTTTCCCGAGCATGTATTCGTAGAGGTCGCCCTTGGTGTCGCGGTCGGCCATGTCGATGCCGTCGAGCTGGTCGATGACGTTGGCGAGCAGGCGCGGCGAGGGAAACATGAAGAGCGCGTCCTTCATGTGGTGGGCGTAGGTGGAATCGCTGCCATCCTCGCCGGTGCCCTTGCCGAGGGTTTTCAGGAACGGAAAGACCTCGTCACGGAGGATGTCGAACAAGGTTTCTGGCGCAAAGTCGCGGAAGCGGGACCAGCGGAGGTCGTCATAAGTGCGCTTCTGGCGTGAGGCCGGGTTTTTCCCGGTGGGGAAGATGGGATCCTGGATCGGTTTCCCGGTGCGGGCGGCCTTGCGCTCGCGGAGGGTGTGGAGTTCGTCGAGCCGCTTGATGAACAGCAGGTAGGTGAGCTGCTCGATGACGGTGAGCGGATTGGCGATGCCGCCCGCCCACATGGCGTCCCAGATGCGGTCGATTTTCGATTTGAGTTCCCCGGTGATCATTGGATAGCGCGAAAGTTAGGGAGGCGAATGACCGGTGGCAAGCGTAGCCGCCTCGGAACGGGCACCACGGCGAAATTTGCGGCGAAGGTGCGTCCTTTTTCTGCTTTTCCATCCCGGAGTCTCCGGTTCGGCGAGTGGGAGGCATCACCCATTACAACGCGGCGGGGCCGGCCGGGAACGGATGCCGTAGAAGGTAATCGATTCGTCCCACCACCGCCACACGGAAGGATGCTGGCGGCAGCTCCCAATCCAACTACTGGGATATCACCGGCACGCAGCGTGATGTTTCCGGGCGGATCATCGGCGGCAGGTCCCGCAACGGAAAATGCCAAAGTGTGGTTCCAACGCCTATTCCGCCGCGGCCACCCTGATGGACGGCCGCGACGGAGGCTCGGGTTAGGCGGACTTCTGGATCTCCTCGACGGGCTCCAGTTCAGGGGCGGGTTCGACTTCCGTGGCGGTCACCTCGATCACCTCCTCGTCGGGATTTTCATCGATGAGGATTGCGATTCCGAGGAGCAGTTGGTTGAAGCGCTTCGGCAGTGGAAGCCTATCCAAGGCAGAGCGCAAACGCTCCATCTCCCGCTTGGCCAGCTCCACGGGAGTAGGCATCGCAGGTTCCGCAGATTTAGCTGCTTTCGGTTGTTTCAACTGCAACCCGTTCTTCTGAGCAAACTTCTTGGCTTTCGCCGCGACCATCAGACCGGTCAGTTCCGAAGGGTGATTGTCGGCAGTGATTTCAGCCCAACATGCGACACGGTGCTCTTTGGGCACGGCCTTGAACATCGGCCGCAGCTGACCTTCATTGACGGGCAGTTTTTCCGCAATTGCGGAATCGCTGCATACGAGCTCCGCAACGAAGCCGCCAACTTCAACCAGATGATAACCCTGGGATTTCTGATAGCCCCACCTTTCGCGCAAGTATTGCTCAAAGGTGCGGAAGCTCTTCTTCCAGAGCAAGCCCTCCCGGTAGGTCTTGATTTCATGCAACGCCTCGGAGGCTGCGATGCTGGCTTTGATGCCGGAATCCACAATCGCCTCGCGCGCGGCCATGTAAGCCACATCGGCCGGCTCCAGCGCGGGCAGTAGTTCAGACGATGCGGACTCACCGCCTGCGGTGAGCTGGCGGATGTTCGCCTCCGCTCCCAGCAGGACAGCCCCGTTATCACGCTGATCCTTCCACCAGCCTGCCGAGTTTTTGTCGATGTACTGGAGAAACCGTAGCTTCTCGGACGGGATGTTCTTCGTGTGAGCGAGGAAAGTAGCACGGGCATACTGCTCCCATGCCTCTTTCTGTTTCGAACCAGAAACCGCTTTGAGGCGCTTGGCGTCGGCTTTATAACCGGCGTCAATAAGAGCGTCGATGGTCTTGGTGAGGGATTTACCCCGGAGATTGATCACCTCAGCCCAGACGTGCTCGCATTTCTCGACCCGGATCGCCGCGCACATTTTGCTAGAGAACTTGTCGTAGTCCTCCTGCGGCAGGCTGGGACAAATCATGCCGAAGGTGCGGATGCCTTGGTCCTGGAGCCAGTGCAGCGCTTCGAGGCGTTTGGAAACATGAGCGGTTCCGCATTCAATGGCGTTGGCCACCTTTTTGTCCAAGGTGCCAATGGAGAACCCGAGGATCAGGCGAGGGTGGTATTTCTTCGGAATCATTTCGCGCTCGACGAGCCACTTCAGCAGCGAGTTCTTGCTGAGCAGGCGGATCTGCCAGTTGGTGTGCTCAAAGATGAGGTTGCAGGCCTCAGCTGTCTCTTTGAGCAGTTCCATGTTGGCCGCCACGTCCACCAGTGTGGAGGAATACAGGACCCGGTTGTCGTTAGGATCGTCGTATATGCGGGAGCCGTCGGAGTTCAAGAGCTGCGACTTGAGAACCTCGATCGAGTTCCTACGGCGGATCACGACGTCTTCGAAGCCGAGATTCTTTCCGGTTTCACGGTTGTAGGCGTCGATGATCGGCTTGACCAACTTGATCATCTCGGCGGGACAGTAGCAGAATCCGCAGGTGAATACGCAGGCATCGCCGGGGTTCATGACGATGCCGTCGCAGAGGAGTTTTTCGTGAAATTGCTCGCTGGGGATTGTCAGGACGGTTTTGACGTCGCGATAAAGAACCGGCTTGCCGTTCATGGTTTCACGAGGAGTGGCGGAGGTGATGCCAGAGCCGAGCTCCGGCGTGATTGATGGCGGCAAGGCCTGTTCGAATTCAGCATTTGAAATCAGAGCCGACGGGTGAGCTTCGTTTCCGGAGCTGGAGCCTTTGTTGCGCCTCTTCTTTAAGCTGCCGCGTTTTTTCGGCGCTCCACGCGCCCTCCATTCAACGATGTCGCTCCAGAGGAAGCGGAACGTTTTGTCATCGCCCTGTTGCGGTTGCTTCTTCAGCGTGTCGCGTGAGAAGGCTTTGTGGAAGGCATCGCGGGTTGGTGCGTTAGGGCCCAGCCTCGCGCGGGCTTCTTCAATGGTGACGATGTCGGCTTCGTTCATGATTTTTGGTTTCTCGACTCCTGCCGCCTCCTGTTGATTGTGCGTGAGGATATCTGGCGATTGTTTGTTAGTTTGGGTATGTGAATATTCCATTTTTTGTGTGCGCTATGGCGCGATTTGGTTTCCAAGCGTGCTCCAGTTCATCCGCGACGCCCCCTGATCGTCCGGCGATGAATCGATTTTCGACTCGTGCGTCGGCCGATGCTTGGGCGAGGGACGGCCGCAGTTTGCCTGTGTGGCAATCAGCGCGGGCGTCCGGTCACGGTGACATTCTCAACCGCAGCGCCCTTGAAAAACGAATTGACCAGTCACGATTTTTGCGTGACTGCTTCGTTTCGGGTCCGTGGGCTGCTGCGGGAATCAGCGTGTGTGGCGGCCTCTGGCCGCGTGTTGTTTTCAATGGATGGCGGGCAAATCGGTGAATTCACCGGGTTCCCAAAATAAACTTCGAGTTGAGTTTAGATCCCTGAAATTCACAACCTCAGGTTTCTCTCTCCAGGCCGACGCTGCGTTCTTCTTCATTTATCTGGCAGCGTTCGGTCTCAGCAATCGTTCAATCGGAGTCACGCGCTCTCCTAGTGCGTAACGACCGACGGATAATGCCACTCAGACGAATTGTCAAACAGTCACGTCAAAAAAAAGTCACAGCCGATCCAAGAAGATGGCTTGTTATCGTTCATCAACCGCTTGGAAATGTTAATGGGTCATAAGTAGTCAAATGCCGGGAGATGCGCACCAGCCAGCTACCCAGCGGCAAGGACCCGGTAACCAAAGCCGACAAGGCAACCGTATTGTCCGTCCGTGCAATGCCTCACGCCGCTCACCTATCCCTCGCAATTCCCCCACCCCCCGTGTCATAAAATTCTGACAAAGCCGCTTTGGCTAACCGTCATCCCCGCAAGCAGCCCGGCCATCCGCCGGGCTTCTTCGTTTCCACCCACCTCCACCAAACCATCCCCAACACACACCACCATGATCCGTTCCATCAGAAACCAACTCTCACCCCGCACCCCCATGAACCCGAGGCAACTCCTCAAGATCTTCGCATGGATCTCCATCGGTGCCTTGAGCGCCCTGGTCTTTTCCAAGGCCTTGCTGCCGCTGCTGGGCGGTGCCGCCCTCGCCACCATGCTGCTCCGCAACGGCAACATCATCGAAATTCAAAACGCCGGCCCCTCGCGCACCCGCACCCGTTCGAGCTTCGGCCAGATGGGCGAGCGGCGCTTTGCCACCGCATGAGCCCGGGTCCGTCATTTCATCAATCCAATCCCACGCATCCCCATGTTCCGTTTCAAAAATCATCCGCCATCCAGCGGACCGAAAAAACGCCCCATGAAATTACTCCTGCTGCTATCCGCAGCCGGCTGTTTCATGGCGCTAGGCTCCTGTTCAGAAGCGCCACCCGAACCGCCACCACCGCCCACTGTTACCGTCACTGACACCGAGCCTGTGGGCGACGGCTTGAAAGTGATCGGCTTCGCCATGCTCGGTGCGGCGGTCGTCGTGGTGCTCGGGCGCATGCTCGGCTGAACCATTGTTTCACTTCCCCCATCCCCATGAATCCGATGTTCTTCATCAGGGGCTTCGCCTGGCTTTCGATTATCGCCCTGTGCTGCTCGATCTTTTCCGACTTCTGGCTGCCGATGCTCATCGGTGCCACGGCGTTCACCCTGATTTACAAAGCACTCCGCTGATCGCGGAAAACCGATCGCACCATCATGCCACGCAACCTCTACAGCCCGAAACTCTCCGACGACGTGGTCCGCGCGCTTTACCGCGAGGGCCTGCGCCGCCGGATGCCCATGACCCGCCTCGCCGACGATTTGCTGCGCGACGCGCTCGTGGACGTTCCCTTCCTCGTCGCCGTTCCCAGCGTGGGCGAGGATGTTGTTCCCTACCGCACCAGCCGCGATCCCGACGCGGCCTGAGCGGACCCACCTAAAAACTATGGAAAGGCCCGGCATCCAGTCGGGCCTTTCCATAGTTTTTAGGTGGGTCC
>JBEDKU010000037.1:0-2847 GCA_041172045.1 Verrucomicrobiota bacterium
CCTCGGCCTCCACCGGTTCCGAGCCGTGGAAACGCACGGAATCCCAGGAGAAATACCGGATCGGGAAGGCTTGGGCCCGGCTCCTTTTCAACGGCCGTCCCCACACGACCTCCCGTTGTCGGACTTGATAGGCCACCTCGCTGCCGAGATGGTAATACATGATCCTGAGTTCGGCCTCCAGTCCCGGCGTCACCCGCTCGTCCGGCGCCAGCAACAGCAGCCAGGGATACTTGAACGGAATCGTGTCGAGGGCCGCGTTCAGCTGGGCCGCCTGCCCTTCGGCCTTCCGCTGCGTCACCTGCGCCCCGAACTTCGAAGCGATCTCCACCGTCCGGTCGCCACTGAACGAATCGAGCACATGCACGTCGTCCGACCAGCGCACCGATTGAAGACAACCGGGAAGATCACGCTCGTCGTTGTCGGTCAGGATGAGGATGGATGCGGACATGGGTGTGGGTGGCGGTGCCGGATGGAGAAGGCTCCGGACCCGTCACCACCCGCATCATGAATGTGGATGTTGTTTGTCCGGGTGTTACCTCCGGCAATGATGTTAGCGAAACACCCGTGGGCGAATACAGTCTGCTAGGCGGAATAACGCCAAATGAAATGCAATATTTGCATTGCGGGTGACCGCCACTGGCCAACATCTATTTCCGTACCTCGGCGGCGATTACCAGTGCTGCGAATGCTGAGACAGGGATCAGGAACTTGAACCACAGATCACACGGAGTCCACAGATGGGGAGGGGAGGTCTTATCTGTCACGGAAGACCAGCTGAGCGTGGGAGGACTTAGGGATATTCCCACCTGGGTTTCACCGCCGCACAGGGGCTGCCGCTGCAGATCATGCCGGCCGGCTGGTTTTGGGTGACCACGCTGCCGGCGGTGATTACCGCGTGGTTTCCGATCGTCACTCCCGGCGCGACAAATACCTGCGCGCCCACCCAGGCGCCCTCGTCCACCGTGATGGGACCGTTGCGATAACGGAATGTCGGATCCCGGTAGTCATGATTCCCCCCACACAAAAACGCCCGCTGCGACAAACAGGCATGCGCACCGATCTTCACCGGCTCGAAGTTGAGAATGAAGACTTCTTCGCCGATCCAACACCAGTCACCCAGTTCCAATCTCCAGGGGAAATGAATGTTCACCCGCGGTTTGATGTTCACGCCTATACCGACCCTGGCGCCGAATAGCCGCAGGATCGAGCGCTTCAATCGCGCCGGCCACGGCAGGGGACTGAGGAAGAAAAAACACTTCACCAGGTACCACAGCATTTCAAACGGCTTGCTCCTGCCGCGGTCCAAACCTTGGCGGGCGTCGAATTGATCGAGTCGGACGTTTGGCATCGTGAGGCAGTGATTAGGACAAATCTTGGCAGATATCGTGCATGCGTTTGGCAATCGTTGGCCAGGTGTAGTGGGCCTCGATCAATGCGCGTCCATTTTCTCCCCGCTGTCTGCGTTCCAGATCGTCTGCCGCAAGTGCCTGCTCAAGCACCGCGCTGAAGGCCTCGGCGGAAGGGAAGGATTCCCAAGCCCCGTCTGCCTCCACCAACTCGGGAAAATTGCATTCGGTGGTGATGACACACGGAAGGCGATGTGCTGCCGCTTCCACCACCGCCACGGGGAACCCTTCCGAATAGGAAGAGAGAACAAAAAGATCCGCGGACCGAAATGCGGCAACCTTGGCCGCACCACGGACCGATCCGAAGAGTTGGACAGAATTCGCGACATCCGAGTGGCGGATCATCTCCTCAACCTTGGCGAGATAACCACCCTCATCCGGGCCGACGATTACCAGCTCCCAATCCGGATATTTGGCCGCGAGCGTCCTCCAAGCATCGATCAAAATATCCAAGCCTTTCTTGGGATGAATCCGTCCGAGAAACAACGCCCGCTTCGGACGAAGACGCTTTTCAAAAGGGGCCATGTGTTCTGGGGTGATAGCTTGGTCGATTTCCTCCAATCGGATCCCATTCGGAAGAACCTCTACCGGCTGTTTCATGCCGACCGCCCGGATCTGCCCGACTTCCTTCCGAGTGAGGGCCCGCCAGAGCGCGACGTTCCTGAAATTCCGATCTTCAAAAAGAAACCGCGACATCCACTTCTTCCACTGCGAGCGTCCGAGAATCCACGGATCGAAGAATCCATGGGCGTGATAACAAAGGGACTTTCTCTGCTTCACGGCTTCGCGGGCGATGATGGCATTCGTGCCCACGTAAAAACCGTGGCCGTGCACCCAATCTGCCTCGGCCACTGCGGATGCCGCCACTTGGCGCAATTTCGAAGAGTAGTAGATCGCATCTGGCCCTTGGCGGATCCCTTGGATGACATTGGCGGGGACCTCATCGAAAGCCGGGCCGCAGGTGGTGATCAGTTTTGACGTCCCGATGGACCGCATTGCCAGATGCAATCCCAGCGCAGCTTGACCCAGACCTCCGCCTTGCAGGGGTTCGATGGACTGGACAAAGTGTAGGGAACGCATGCTAGATTCTTAAGAGGGAGGGCCGAAGTGCAGTGCCACGGCAGCCGACCTACTGGGTAACAATCGAAATAATCTTCCTTGCCTGCGCGGCAAAGTTCTCACATCCCCAACTCTGGATTCGATCCAACGAAGCCTCGCTCATCCTGCGGCGGACCTCCGGATCGTCCTCCAACAACAAGATCTTGTCGGCGAGATCCGTCGCCGACAGCGGGTCGAAATGATAGCCGTTCAAGCCTGGCACCACGAGATCCTCGGCGGAACCAACGGTCTTTGAAACCAGAATAGGCAGACCGCAGGCCATGGCTTCATTGACGACCAAGCCCCACTCTTCATAAAGGCTGGGCAGAACGAAGGCCTCTGA
>JBEDKU010000038.1:0-5306 GCA_041172045.1 Verrucomicrobiota bacterium
GTTTTTTGCATTCCTCTTCGAGCTCTTCACGCACCCCCACCAGATACAGGTGCTGCAGCTTCGGGTAATAGCGCAGAGCGTCGATGGCTCCTCCGATGTTTACTGCGGGGGCGTGGTCCCCACCCATGGCGTCTAAGGCGACTTTCATGCTAATTTGAGAATACGATTACGCAGACTTTAGAATCGAAAAAGGCAACGAAAAATTACCGCCCGAGGAAACCCCAGAGCGGTAATCAAAATGAATCAACACATGAAACGCTTTAGAGCGCTTCGACGTCGAGAACTTGGCGATCGCGATAGTAGCCACAGGACGGGCAGGCAATGTGCGATGGCACTTTACTGCCACATTCTGGGCAGCTTTTAAAGATCGGTGCACGCCAGCGGTTGGCGCCGCGGCGCATTTTTTGACGGCTTTTGGATTGGCGGCGCTTTGGTACGGCCATAGTCTTGTGTTCGGTTAAGTTGGGTCCTTGAGGTCCTTGAGGATGTCGAGAGCAGACCAACGGTCGTCACTCTCGGCGCGGGGCGGATTGGGTAGCTCATCTTCGGGCGACTTGTCCACTGATAAATATCGGGAATCGATTTCGCACTTCTGCGGCACGTCTCCTTCCTCGCATCGCGGGTCCACCGGAAAGTTGATCAGCACCTCCTCGCGCAGGGCGTCCGTGGCGTCGATTTGCCCTTCCCTTTCGATTTCGATCGCCACCGCCACCTCCTCCAAGCGGATGGTCTGCACAAAGGGATGCAGCGTCCTCACGCAGGTGAATTCAAACGCCGCGGACAGCGTGCCGGTCAGCAGCAGTTCGGAGCCGAACCGGTGCACCCAGAGGTCGTATTCCAGCGGCCCTACGGCTTGCGCGTCCTCGGGGGGCAGGTCGAAAATCTCTTTCGGCAGTGCGCCGGCGAAGGCCTTTCCCTCTTCCGGCAGGTTGGCCAGATCGATGATCAAATGTGCTTTCATGGGCGAAATGTAGCCTCGCCCCGCTTCCCGCCAAGCCGCAATTATTTCCCGCTCGTCACCGCTCCTCTGCCCGCTAATTTCGCCTCACCATGCCAATCGACATCCCGTTGCTCACCCGCATTTGTGAAGCTCCCGGCGCTCCGGGATTTGAAAAAGAAATCCGCAATCTCGTGCTCGCCGAGCTCAAGGGCCTCGCCGACGACGTCCGCATCGACAACCTCGGCAGCGTCATCGCCCTCAAAAAAGGCAAGTCTTCCGCCAAGAAAACCATGGCCGCCGCCCACATGGACGAGATTGGCTTCATCGTCACTCACATCGACGACAAGGGCTTCGTCCGCTTCAATCCCGTCGGCGGTTTTGACCCGAAAACCCTCACCTCCCAGCGCGTCATCATCCACGGCCGCAAGGACATCATGGGCGTCATGGGCTCCAAGCCCGTCCACATCATGACTCCGGAAGAGAAGCACAAGCCCGTCAAAATCACCGATTACTTCATCGACACCGGCATGACCAAGAAGGACGTCGATAAAATCGTCGCCGTCGGCGATTTCGTCACCCGCCACTCGCCGCTCATCGAGCTCGGCGACTGCGTGAACGTGAAGTCACTCGACAACCGCGCCTCGGTCTTCGTCCTCCTCGAAACCCTCCGCGAGCTCAAGAAATCCAAGCGCAAGCCTGCCTACGACTTCTACGCCGTTTTCACCGTCCAGGAAGAAGTCGGCCTGCGCGGCGCCCAGGCCTCCGCGCTCCAGATCCAGCCGGATTTCGGCTTCGGGCTGGATACCACCATCGCCTACGACGTCCCCGGCTCGTCCCCGCAGGAACGCTGCACCGCCCTTGGCGAGGGCGCCGCCATCAAGCTCATGGATTCCTCCGTCATCTGCGACTACCGGATGATCGAGTTCATGAAGTCCGCCGCCAAGCGCCACAAAATCAAGTGGCAGCCGGAAATCCTCGCCGCCGGCGGCACCGATACCGGCAGCCTCCAGCGCATGGTCGCCGGCGGGTCCATCGCCGGTGCGGTGTCCATTCCCACCCGCCACATCCACCAATCCATCGAATCCTGCCACAAGGAAGACCTCGCCGCTTGCATCCTCCTGCTCGCCGCCTGCGTCTGCGAACTCGACCAGCACGATTGGAAATTCTGAATTTGCCAGAATTCCCCACTCGCCCGCCGCATGATTTCACCCGAAATCATGCGGCTTTTTCATGCCTCCCACCGGCATTCCCACGTGGAAAACGTGGAAGTGGCTTGTAGGGAAAATCTTTTACATTTCGCCCACAATGCCTTGCGTCAAAAAACACTCCACACCGCGCGATGATTCGTAAAAATTAAAGATTTTTTTCAAATTTCCTCAAATAGCGCCCATCCTAACGATTAGGCGAAAATTTCCGACCCCCTAGACTCCGCCCGCCGCCCGCGTCTCAATCGCCAGAAACCCTAGATCTTGCTCATGATTTACATCGTAGCTACACGATCAAAAGCACCACATCTTGTATTGTGAATAATTTGTGGATACCACATGAGCAAAATCGGTTTGACCCGGCGCGCCGTTTGCTCTCAGTCTCCACACCGCTGCGCTTGTTGCCCGGCTTCCTGATTCACCCAGTTTTCCAGTTCGCCAATTATCATGTCCGCCACCTCGTCACCCGCCACCACCACCGTCTCCCTCGGAAATAAAACCTTCGTTCTGGACCGCGAAAAAGCCGAACTCGCCTACGCCGGCAAGCGTGTCATCAACGGCAAGGAAACCATGTTCTTCAACATCCTCCCGCTCAAATACCAGTGGGCGTATGACCTCTACAAGACGATGAAGAACAACCACTGGGAGCCCGAGGACATCTCCATGCAAAAGGATGTCGAGCAGTGGCGCTCCGATGAAATCAGCGACGTCGAGCGCTGGATCATCAAGATGGGCATCGGCTACTTCTCCGCCGCGGAAGGCATCGTCGGCGACAATGTGCTCCACGTCGTCCGCGAAGTGGTCACCGCTCCCGAGTTGAAGCTGGTGCTCGGCCGCCACGCCCACGAGGAAAACATCCACGCCGATTCGCTGGTCTACATGATTTCCTCGCTCGGCATCAACCCGCACGAGTGCGAGGCGATGTTCGAGGACATCCCATCCATTACCGCCAAGAACAACTTCGTCGTCTCCAACAGCAAGGCCCTTCGCCGCGACATCGACCTCACCATCACCGAGAACAAGCAGGCGCTCGCCAAGAACATCTTCATGTTCGGCCAGGTCATGGAAGGCACCCAGTTCTACGGCCTTTTCGGCATGATCCTCAGCCTCTACCGTCAGAACAAGTTCCCCGGCATCGGCCAGATGTTCCGCTACACCCTGCGCGACGAGTCCAACCACATCGAAGTTTTCCGGAACCTGCTCATGGACCTCATCGACGAAAATCCCGACATCTGGACCGAGGACTTCCGCGAGGACCTCCGCGCCACCATGAAGGAAGGCATCACCCTCGAAAAATCCTTCATCCGTGACTGCCTCCCCGTCGGCGGCCTCGGCCTCAACTCAGGCGATTTCGAGCAATACATCGACTACATCGCCGACCGCCGCCTTACCTCCTGCGGCCTCGCCCCCCTCAACGAATCCGTTAGCAACCCGTTCCCTTGGCTCGCCGAAATGATGGACATCAAAAAGGAAACCAATTTCTTCGAAGGCCGCGTCACCGAATACCAAAAAGCCTCCGCCCTCGCCTCCGTCGACGACGACGAACTCTGATTCAAAGCGGCTGGGGCGTCCTGCCCCAGGCCGTTGCCGGGGCGTCTCGTCCCGAGCCTCCTCCTCCTCCTCCTCATTTTCCCCATCTCTTCTCCAAAATCCCGCCACGCCCCACTCATGTACCGCTCCCTCAACCTCAACGAAGACCTCGCCCTCAAGCAGGTAGTAACGGACCGCTTCACCCTCACCGACCGCGGCTTCAATTGGCGCGGCGTCCTTTCCACTGAAAAACGCGCCCCGGTCACTGACATCACCATCACCCGCGGCAACACTGATTCCCATTTCTCCCTCGAAGACGTCGCCGACGCCATCGGCGACTCACTCGCCGACCTCCTCATCTCCCGCCGCGAGGATGAAAAATCCATTTTCTCCGACGTCAACCGCAAGTTCGTTTCCGACGTCGCCCACTCCGTCGCCGCCTTCCTCACCGACTCTCTCAAGTCCGACGGCCGCCTCCGCCTGTCGGAAGGTGATCTCTATCTCCTCATCGAAAAAGCCCTGCTCGAAAACGAAGCCTACGACGTCGCGAAATCCCTCGCCTTCCGCCGCTCCATGGAGAAAACCGGCACCGTCGACGTCCACACCGGCCCGCACAGCCTGCCCGTCCGCCTCATCCGCCGCAATGGCAACGTCGTCCCGTGGTCCGAGACCAAAATCGAAATCGCCGTTCGCAAAGCCTTCCTCACCATCAAGGAAAACCCCGAGCCCGCCGTCGAAGTCGCCAAGGGCGTCACCGATCGCATCCGCCGCGGCGACTCCTCATTCGTCCACATCGAGGACGTCCAGGACATGGTCCAGGAGGAACTCATGCGCCAAGGCCATTTCAAGGCAGCCACCCACTACGTCCGCTACCGCGACGAGCGCGCCCGCATGCGCAAGGAAGAAGAGGACCTCGCCGAGGATCCGAACCAAGAGCTGATGGTCACCGTCGTTTCCGACGAAGGCATCTCCTCGTTCTGGGACGGCGGCGATCTCCGCAAGCGGATTTCCTACGCCTCCATCGGCCTCGAACTCAACATCAGCGAGCCCGAAATCGAGCGCGAACTCCGCCGCTCCGTCGGCAACGAGATTTCCGAAAAGGACCTCAAAAACACCATCATCCTCAACGCCAAGGCCCTCATCGAGAAAGACGCCGACTTCGCGAAATTCGCCGGCCGCATCCTCCTCTCCTACATCTACGAGGAAGTCCTCGACTGGTCCATCACCCGCGACGGCATCGACAAGCTGAAGAACGCCCACAAGGTCGCCTTCAAGTCCTACCTCAAGCACGGCATCGCCATCAAACGCCTCAACCCCGAACTGCTCGACAAATACAACCTCGACAAACTCGCCGAAGCTTTTGACCCCACCGCCGACCTCGACTTCGACTACCTCGGCATTCAGACGATGTATGACCGCTACCTCATCGTCGACAAGACCGGGACCCGTCACCGCCGCATCGAGACCCCGCAGTTCTTCTGGATGCGTGTCGCCATGGGCCTCTTCAAGAAAGAGGAAAAAGACGCCGAAGGCTGGGCCATCCGCCTTTACAACCTCTACAAAGGCCGCCGCTTTTGCTCCTCCACGCCCACTCTCTTTAATTCCGGCACCCTCCACAGCCAGCTCTCCTC
>JBEDKU010000039.1:0-3506 GCA_041172045.1 Verrucomicrobiota bacterium
GCGGATGAACTCAGTGGTTTTTCCATCGGTGGGAATCCGATGGGTGACGGTTTTGTATTCACCGACGACAGTTTCGCCGACAAATACCGCATCGGCGCAGATGTCAAAGCTTCCGTTGGTCAGATCGGTGCTCTTGTCAAGCGTGTATGTTAGTCCGGAGTCGTTTGAGGCGCGTTCCATGTGAACGAACTCAAACCAGCGCGTTCCTTCTTCATCCTCAGCCATTTTTCCGGTAGGGAGGGTTCCGCAATTCGAGGCGTTGACTGGGCTTCCATTTTGTGCGTATTCCAGCAGGTTATTGAGACCATCACCATCATAGTCGAAAAGTGGGTCGGCATTGTTTCCTGAAAGTCCGAAACTGCTCGCCCAGATTTCAAACAACGGTGTGCTGGTGGTCACTAGGGAAAAGTTGTCAACGGTGCTTCCAGTGAGCAATCCTCCGCCGTATTGGGTGAAACCGGCCGATTTGATGGTGGATATCGGCAGGTTGATGGTCGCGGGCGCGCTGGTGACGGATGCCCCATCGACGAAGAAACTGGCGTTGAAGGAGCTTCCGCTACCGGTCGTATCGAGCACGACTTTGAGATGATGGGAGCCGTCTGCAAGAACCGTGGTGTTGTATGGAATGGCAGTAGCTGCGCGGGGGCCTTGCCAGAGATCGAAGCTGGTTCCTTTGAAATTCATCCAGGAATAGCCCGGGACATTGACATTGGAGAAACGATCATTGCTGGAACTCGCGCCGGGGGCGGAGACGACCGTGCTGCCTGCGAATCCAAGACCTAACCAGCCACCGGTTCCACTGCTGTAGTTGAAATCCATGGACAAGGTGTAGCGCTTGTTCACCTCCGGGGTGAGGGGCAGCAGTGCGGAGCCCGGGGAGGCGGTGAGCACGCCGTCGTCCGTGACGATGGAATTGGCGCTCCATGCTCCACTCCCCGTGGTCGGGGCCTTGCCGTTGAGTGGGGCGCTGGTGCCGCTAAATGTTTCGGTGTAGTTGTAATCCAGAGTCGGTGGCCGAGGTGCCACGCCTGTGCTAACCGAAAAGTTGTCGACCGTGCTTCCCGTGAGCAGGCCTCCGCCGTATTGGGTGAATCCGACGTAGTTGAGGTCGTTCAGAGTGATGGTATCGACAACCTTCGGCCCGCCCGTGATCGAGATGCCATCCATGAGGAAATCGGCCGTGAAACTGGAGCCGGTGCCGGTCGTATTGATGATGATTTTCATCGTGTGGGGTCCGGCTGCAAGTGTCGGGTTGGTAAAGGGGATGGTGTTGGTGGTCTTAGGCCCTTCCCACACGCCCACCATGCTGCTGCCGCCGGTGAGCATCCAGGCGTGGCCCGGCGCATTCATATTGGAGAAGCGATCCGCGGTGGAGGCGGTGGAGGTGATCCAGGGAGACACGGATGCGAAGCCCAGTCCAAACCAGCCGCCTGATCCGCTGCTGTAGTTGAAGTCCAGGGACACCGTGTAAATTTTATTCAGAAGCGGGTCGAAACGAAGCACTGCCGATCCGGCATCTGCGGTTAGGATGCCGTTGGCAGTCGCGATGGGATTCGCGATCCAAGCGCCGCCGCCGGTGGTGGGGGGCTTGGCATTCAAGGCGGTTGCGCCGCCGTTGAAGTTTTCGGAATAGATCACGGAGTTGTCTGGTGGGGCGGATCCGGGGCGGCCATTGGGGAAGTGCAGGTCGAGAATCTGCTGGACCTTGGCGACCGCTCCAGTGCCGACCGACAAGTCGTAGGAGTTCTTTTGTGCGGTGTACCAGGCAGTATCCCGACCGGCGGAACTCACAGCCAACGCATGCGCGTCGAAAGCCGCCTGATCATGCGGCACGATGTTCCGATAGCGCTCGATCCGGTCGTAAATGGCCGCTGAAGGCAACAACCCCTCCGCCAGCATCGCCGCCTTGAGCGTAGTGGTATTATAGGGCCGAACACCCCAAATGTGTAACAAGGGAGTTAGGTCAACACCCGCTCCACGGGACATCCGCAGGATGCGATTGTCTGAAGTGGCGTTGGAATAGACTCCCGGGGAGTGGTCGTAGATGTCGCCGGACGCCTGTTCGTCCAACGCTTCGGAATACCAGAAATTGTGGAGGGCCTCCCAACCGAAGAGTCCGGCGATTTCCACATACTTGCCCCAGCCGCGGTGCTGGTACTTCATCTCGGCGTCCGTCATATAGTTTCCGGCGCGAAATAGCGGGTCCAGGATCCACATTAGAGCCGCTTGATCACGGCTGACCGTGCGAGTGTCGTAATCGCCGAACGAGCGTCCGAAGGCTTCATCGAGATCCACGCCGAACTTCATGTTATGCACGGGCACATAGGGAAAATTGGCCATGGCCTCATTTTCACCGGCGAATTTTGTGATGGTGATTCCGTGTCCCAGTTCGTGAAGGTGGAGACTATCCACGAATTTCGGCCCGTAAAGGTAGTGGTGCCCGGCGTTGTTTCCGGATTTGCTCACGGTGGGGTTGAAATTGTCGTTGGATTGAGGATAGCCCGGCGAGCCTGCTCCGGTTTTGAAAGAGGTGTCGACGATCCCGTAGAAGACGGTTTTATTCCGAATGAGCGGCAGCCCTTGTACATAGGAAATGGCATCCATCGCGCTGTCCCAGTTACTCATCATTGTCACCGGCGCATTGAAGTTGTAGATCCAGTTTCTCGGAATCGTGAACATGCTCTTTTCCGACTCAAAGTCGGCGAATGCACCGGGGTGGGTGCGTTCCGTGGTCTGCCATTGCGAGAGGGTGGTTTGTCGCCAGGGAAGTTTGGAGAAGAACGGAGCACGCACGGTGTTCTTGAACTGAACGGTGACGATCCCATTGGCAGCTTCGGATGGAACTTCGATATAGATGTTCCCGCCTAGCGGATTGGCAATCTTCGTCTCGGTGCTGGTGATGGCGTAAACACGGGTTACGCCGTCCATCCGTTCCATTTTGGTCTTATAAAAGCCACTCCATGGTGCCATGGAGTAGCTGTCGGTATTTCCTCCATCGTCGCCCCCTTTGAAGTGAATCTGAGCTCCAACCCGCACGACATAACCCTGATTGATCAGTGCCGGTGAAACGATGACCGTTCCGACACTGCCAGGTGCCAGATAGGCTCCAGTCGCTCTTTTCGCCGGGTCATTCGACCAGAGCACATCGTAGCCCCAGGCCTTCGGCTGCGAGGCGTTGATCTGGACGGAATAGATGGCATTGGGATCCGCAGGCGCGGCGACGTCGCCGGGGAAGTGTTTGGCACAATCAAAGGCAAAGCCCGCAAAGTAGGAAGGGTAGGCACTTAGCTCGGCTTCGCCAAAACAGTAGGTCAACACGTTTTGCTGCAACGTGACAATGAACTGGGCTTCCGCCAGTGGGACAGTTGAAAAATCATCATGATTGAACCCGTTGTAAGTTGGCGACACACGGAAGATTTTTTTGCAGTTCGTCGCATAGTATAAAATCAGATCTTTTTCTTTCTCCATGACGGTCAGGTTGTCATCGGAAAAGGCCCGGTTGCTAT
>JBEDKU010000040.1:0-5162 GCA_041172045.1 Verrucomicrobiota bacterium
GGCTCCGACGACGATGGGACTGCTGAAGGAAGTCCCGCTGACGCTCGCCGCCTGATCGCCAACCCATGCGGCGTTCACCCCGAAGCCCGGCGCGGAGACCGCGACCTGGCGGCCGGTGTTGGAGAAATCCAGGTGGTTGCCCAAGGCGTCCACCGCACCGACGGCGATGACGCCCTCGTTCGCGGCGGGATAGGAAACGCTGTCCGTGCCATTGTTGCCGGCGGCCGCGACGATCATGGCCCCGGCGTCCCGCGCGTAGGCGAGGGCATTTCTAACCAAGCCGCTGTCGCCGGGACTGCCCAGGGAAACATTGATCAGACGGGCGCCGGCATCGACCGCGGCGACGATGCCCTTGGCGAGCATGAAACTATCCGACTGCCCAAGGTCGTTGGCGACACGGATGGAAATGATGGAAGCGCCGGGTGCGACGCCCGGAGTGAGCTCGCCGTTGCCAATGATCATCGAGGCGACGCCCGTGCCGTGGCCGTTCTGGGTGGTGGGATCGGACGGGAGGTCTACTAAATTGATGGAGCTGATTTTGCTGGTGAAGGCGGAGTTGGCGGTCACGCCTGTGTCGAGAACGGCGATTTTTACCCCGCTGCCCCAAGTCGAGTTGTCGCCGGAAACGCCGAGCCAGTCGAGCAAGCCGGCACCGAGGGCGACCGCGCCTTCCTGCGCGGTGCCATTGCCCGGAGCCGGCGGGATGTCCACCGGATAGACGAAGGACTCCTGGGCTTCTCCATCGAGCAGGAATGCGAGATCGTCGGGATTGAAAAAAGCGACGCGCAGGGCGTTGAGCGCGTCGAGCCGCCCCATCAACCGGATCCGGTCGCCGGCCCGTTTGAGGAATTCATCGAGAGCGGCCTGATCGTTGAAGATGAGGATTCTTTGGCCGGGAAGTGCGCCGGCATCCAAGGCGGCGTCATCCCGCGGGAACTTCGGGGCCCGCTCGCCACGGCGGAAGATCGGGGCGTCGTCGTCCGCCATGACAGTCCGCCGCGGGGAGGTCTGCGATTTGACGTCACCCTGAGGCGCCGGACGCTTGGGAGCGGCGGTTCCGGCCAGCCAATAGCCGGTCCATCCGGCAAGCGCGACGGATACGACGATGATGGGCCAACGGGAACGCATAACGGGGATAGTAACTCCGGAAACCGCCGATCAACACGAAAAAACCGATTTTGTCCCCATCCGCGGGGCTAGCTCACGGGTCGGTCTTGAGGACGAAATCCTTGAACTGGACGGTCATCGGCGCTCCGGCATGCAGTTGCAGGCCGAGCAACCCCGTTTTCGCGCCGACGGCGGTCTCGTCGGTGACATCGATGGTTTGCTTGCCATTGATGAAATGCTGGAGATGGCCGCCCTTGGCGATGATGACGTATTCATTCCAGTCGGCGGGGTGGATGGCCGGCTGGATTTCCTCGGATTTCCCGACTTGGCCGGTGACTTCGAGGTTGGGCTTCTTGGGGGCACCACCTTCGTGGATGACGACTTTTTCCCCGCGTTTGGCGAGGATGCCACGGCCTTTTTCCTCATAGAGAATGCCGCTGTAGGTCTTGCCGACCTCGAAATCCGCCTGATAGCCGGAGAGCACGGAATACTCGGGCTTCACCACCTTGCTGCGATACTGGACGCCCGAGTTGCCAAAGCCCTCGGCCTTGCCGGCGGCATCGACGATTTTGTATTTGAAATGGAGCTCGAAGTCGCCGACCTCGCCGTCCCAGATGAGGAAGGTGTTTTCCTTCACGGGCATCTCGGCGGTCGTTTGGCCGGTGATCGCGCCGTCCTGGACGCTCCAGAGTCCGGGCTGGCCGGTCCAACCGGTGAGGTCCTTACCGTTGAAAAGATTTTTCTCACCGGCGTGGGCAAGAGTGGCGGTGAGGGCGAGGATGAAGGCGAGTGGTTTCATGGTGGATCAGGTAGAGATGAAAGAGAGAAATCGCAAAAAGCGCGAAGGTTCTTTCAAAATCCGAGACGAAACCCAAGGCTCAGAATATATCATTGTTGCTTGGCAGAACGGATTTCGTTCATCCCGCCCCTCAGGCTTTACCAGGCGGGTGTGAGAATGTAGCCCTTTCCTGATGCAACTTTACGTGCCATTCGCACTTCTGGCTCTTCTGCCCATGATCCTGCTAGGGCAAGATTCCGACACGACGGAAGATGACGCAAACGACGGAATCGGCTTGATGCGGCAAGGGCTGCTTCGGCACAGGGAAGCCAAGGTCGAACCCATTCCGCTGCCGAAAAATGATCATCATTTGCAACGCTCCTTCCGTGCCCGCCAGACCCAATGGGTCGAGGCATTGCTTCTCGCCGATTTTCCCAAGCGCAACGCGGGTGCCCCTTGGCTCGACGACGCGGTCGCCGTCCTGCGGGAAGCAGCGCCGTATCTGAGCGGTGAAAATTACAAGAACGAGCTGACCGGAAAATTAACTTACCCTCCGGCTACGCTGATTCAGCGGGCCAAGGCGGCAAGCTCCGGCGGTTGTGACGATCCGCTCTTCAATGTCATCACCCCCTACCTCGAAAGTTACTCACGACCCCGCGCTCCGGAACAAATGGACCTGGCCGAACGCCGCCTGACGGACTTGTTGCAGGGCGCTGATAGCCCGCACTTGAAACTCTTCGCCTGTTCGTGGATCTGGGGCGGGCGCTACGATCACCGGGCGACCAAGGACAAGGCGAAGAAGGCGGCGATGGAACAGGAGCTTCCGCAGCTTCTCGCCGATGCCTTGGACGCTTCCGAATCTCCCGAGGATAGCTTGGGATTCTATCAATTCATCAAACGCAGCCAAGGCTACGTGCTGTTGTACCTGAAGCGGGATGAAGACGAAACGCGCGTCGCCTTCGAAAAATCGAAGGCCGCGGCATGGCTGAAGGATACGTTGATTGGCGAATTCGAGGTCGAGGCAGCTTGGAAGAAACGCGGGTCCGGCTTTGCGGACACCGTCACGGAGGATGGCTGGAAGGGCTTCCGGGAACATCTGACCAAGGCCGCCGAGCACCTTTCCACCGCCTGGAAAGCAAATCCTGACGTGCCCTTCGCCGCCGAGAAAATGATCGAAGTCACCATGGGCGGGGCCGGTCTCGACAGCATTACCGAGCGCGGGTGGTTCGACCGGGCCACCGCTGCCTGTTTCGATTATTTGCCCGCCTACGACTCACTCTTGTGGGCTTACCGACCCCGGTGGGGCGGAAGTCATGACCTCATGCTGGCCTTCGGCAAGGCCTGCGCCAAAACCCGGCGTTATGACACCTTTGTCCCTAATAGGCTGATCCGGGCGTTTGCCGGTGTGGCCTCCGAGCTTCCGGACCACGGCACTGTCTTCGACGACCCCGAGATCCGCGGCCTGACTTCAGGCATCGTGCGGGGGTCCATGTCCGACGCCAAAACGGACGAGGACAAGCATTACTCGCTTTCTTTCGACACTTGTAACGCGTTTCTCGCCCGCGACTATGCCTTGGCCGCCACCTGTTACCAAGCTCTCGGACAGTCCATCCTCCCCGCAGCGGACAGTGCCATCCAGTCTTACGGGTTCTTGCCCTTCGAATGGCGCGGAGTGCTCGCCGCCCAGGGCGATCCCGCCGCTTTCACGATCTTACAAAAGGCCGGGCGGGCTTACCGGAAAGGCGATCTAGCCGCCGCTCGTCCGCTTTATTTCTCGCTATCCGAGCTTCCTTCCATCGTCTCCCAACCGGACGCGACCGCTCTCGTCCGGATCCGTCTTGCCGCGATTGCTTTCGAGGAGCGGTTCGCCAAGCGCGATTGGGTCCGGCTCGATGAAGAGGAGCACAAGTGGCTCTGGATCCCCGCCTCCGTGGCGAAATGGAACGCCCTCCCGGATGGGGTGCTGAGCGTCACCAACGAGAAGGATCGGGCTCTCTCCCGCGTCATCCTTGGTGCCCGCGTGGGGCTCGACTTCGAGGTTCGTGCGCGTTTGGACAATCTCCCGGGTCCCGGGGGTCCGCAATTCGGCGGCGTTGTCGGCTACCTGCCGGGCCGCACGGGTTTCGCCACGGTGGTCTGCGGAACCACCGACAGAACCACCGACACCGGAGCAGCGCTGGTGGCGCAGTCTTACGATACAGACGAGCGGAACCAGCCGGTGGCCGCCGAGTTGAAACCCAACTCACTGATCCGGATTGTCTCGCAGAACGGCCAAGTCACTTTCTGGGTGGACGAAAAGAAAATTTTCACCCGCGATCTCGACGCCTCTTTCAAACGGCGCTCACCTTCACGAAGCCCCGGCAAGGAACAGCATTTCTTCGGATTCGGATCCCGCCTTTTCCCAAAAGGAGAGTCCCGACTCACAGACATCGAATTCCGTGATCTCACCGGGAAGTGAATGCATCGGGCCCCTCGCAAGGACAAACGTCTTTGGAGGCTGATTTGAAATTCCCTTGGCATCCCGCCCGGATCCGCCGCATAGCATCCGCCATGGCGCAAGCACCACCCCACCGACAGACTCCTCCGTCCAGCCGCGCCGGGCGCTGGTATCTTGTGTGCCTCGGGTTGTCCCTCGTGCTGGTCGGCGGCGTATTTGTCTGGCTGCTTGGGCGCAGCTACCTGCGAGCCCGCGAGATGCGCCAGTGGCCGGAAGTGGCCTGCGTGATCCTTTCCTCCGAGCTCGAGGAGAAGCGGCACGACGAGAATTCACCGCTCGAATTCCGCCATGATCTGAGTTTCGGCTACCAATGGCAGGGGCAGGCGCGCACCGGCGACCACCTGACTCTTCGCGGCAGTCCGTGGTCCTCGAAGCGGGAACTGGCGGAAGAAAGAATCCGGCAGTATCCGGTAGGAAAGTCCACCACCTGCCGGGTCAATCCGGCAAACGCCGATTTCGCCGTTCTAAAACCGGATTCGCTCGCCCCCGGCTACTCGATCTGGTTTCCGGGCTTGTTTGTCATCGGCGGTCTTGGAATCGTCTTTCGCGCCGTCGCGGGGCCGCGTCGTTAGATTGAGGAAGCTTCGGATTTCGCAAAGATTTCAGTGCCCGGACCCTGTCAAGCCAAGACGGTTATAAGGTTTTTATTGCGTCGCCTCATTTTCATGAGTTAACCTGCCCGCCCCGGCGTGGTGGTGCTTGGCAAGGGGCTTGGCACGAGAATATCCGGGATTTTTTTCAACTCCAGACGCGATGAATCCAGACCGAGCGACCCTCAAT
>JBEDKU010000041.1:0-3500 GCA_041172045.1 Verrucomicrobiota bacterium
GACCGTTGCCGGAGCGTCTCGCTCCGAGTCCCCCTTCCTCGCAGCCCACCCATCTTGAACCTGGCAACTCAACTCTGGCTCGGTAAGCTCGCCAACCTCAACGTCGCCCGCACGGCGGCTCGCGGCGCAGCACCCCACAAGCCGCTGATGCTGCTCACCGTCATCGACCTGATCGAATCCGGTGACATCCCGGACGGATGGGTGAAATACGACGTCCGGCTCGTTTCCCGTTTCCGCGATTACTGGGAGCTGGTCCAGGATCGCCAACGTAACTCGCCGGACATCCCGATGCCCTTCAACGCCCTTGGCGGCGAGCGAGATCAAATCTGGCAGTGTTTCACCGCCGACGGCAAACCTTCGAAATCCAAGCTCACCACCCGCCTCTGCCACCTCGATCCCGATCTCTTCGCCTGCCTTTAAGAGGAAGACTTCCGCCGCGAAGCCCGCCGCACCCTCGTCGGCATCTACTTCACACCAACCGAGCAGGTTATGCTCTGCGCCCTGCTCGGCCTACCTGCTCCTAAGACCGAAGCCATCGACGCCCTGCGGGCCGATGCCGCCGCATTCAGAGCCAGCCAGAAAAAAGGCCGCGACAGTCGCTTCAAGAGCGACGTGCTCGGTGGCTACTATCTCACCTGCGCCCTCACCGGCTATCGGCTCGACACGGAAACCACCTCCATCGTCCACGCCGCCCACATCCACCAGCACGCCGTCAGCGGCAATGACGATCCCCGCAACGGCCTCGCCCTCACACCCGACGCCCACTGGATGTTCGACGCCGGACTGTGGACCGCAGTGCCGAAGGGAGACCATTCCCTGATCAGAATCACACACTGTCGCTTCACCGAATTTTCGCCAATCGGACGAACCCTTGCCGCCTTCAACAGCCAACCGCTGCATTTCCATAAACTCGCGAGGCTGAGTCCGGCGTGGTAGTATTTAGAGTGGCACGGGCAGCGTCACAGTATCTACGTCTGAGTTTTACCCTGACGGTCCTGAATGTTGGGCTTTCATTAAATTCGGAGGCGCTTAACATCCCTGCGTTGAGTGCCACTTCAGAACAGCAGCGGAATTGGGTGGAAGAACTGAATCGTCGTATGCGGCGTGAGATTCGGCTGCAGCGAATGGCCTGCGAGGAAGTGTGGCATACACCGCTGGCCATGCGGGTCGAGCAAGGGCACTCGCTGGGGCCGTTAAGGGTGAAGGCCGTTTCCAAAGACCGCGTGCTTCTTCAATCGGCGGACATCACTGCGGAACTCGCCGATTGCTCGCTGCGCGAGGGAGACTTTGTCTGTCTGAGTCGTGACACACCGCTGACCCCAATTGGCCATTTCATCCACGCCGGAGAAGATGACTCCGGCGTCCACTTGGTCAGGTGGAAGGGCGACGTGCCACCCGCTGTTGGCGACGATTGGATAGTCGATCCCGACTTCTACGATATGACAGCGCGGTTCGCCGAAGCGATTGAGGCCCTGGCTTCGACGGATTCCGGCCGCGACCGCATCCTTCCGTTATTGATGGGAGAGGTGGATGCGACGCTCGACCCGGAACTTCACGAAAAGGTCATGGACGATCTCGATATGGCCGGCCCCGAAGATCCGAGTTGGCATGACTCACAGCAGATGGCCATCGCCGCCTGCATCGCGACCCACGATGTCCACTTGGTGCAAGGACCTCCGGGCACAGGGAAAACACGGGTGCTTGCCGAAGTTGCACGCCGCCTGATAGAGCGGGGTGAGCGGTTGCTGATCACCGGCCCCACACACCGAGCCATCAACCACGCGCTCGAAGGCATTCGCGGAACACTTCCCGATACGGTGAGGGTCGCGAAGATCGGTTTTCAAACGCACCCAGGCATCTACGAATGCTTCGATGATTACGCTTCCTCGGGCCTACTGGAAAGCAACGCTCCGCATGTGGTTGGCGCGACCCCCCATTCACTATGGAGCCAACGGAGTGGACTGCGCGAAGCACACTTCGACTCGGTTCTGCTGGATGAGGCCTCGCAGCTCACGCCCTTGCTTGCGTCGATGGCCATGCTGCGTGGCGAACGCTGGCTGTTCTTCGGCGATGATTGCCAACTTCCGCCCGTGGTCCTCGGCGATGATTCCACGCCGCCGCGCAAACGCTCGGTTTTTGGTCGCTTGAAAAACCGCGGCTTCGACACGTTGTTGGAGGAAACCTGGCGGCTCAATCGACCGCTCGCCGAGTGGCCGTCGGCCACATTCTATAGCAACCGCCTGACCTGCCGCCACGACCTCCGGCTGCGCCTTTCCCCTCCGCCGCAGCGTAAGGCGCTGGCTTCCGATCCCCCAGCGTTTCTCATCACCAGCGAGAACGTGCGCCGCACGACAGTCCGCTCGGATGAGGAAGCTCAGCTTGTCGTGGATCTCGTCCGGGAGGCAGTTCGCTGTGGCATGGAGCCGGAGCGCATTGGAATCATCACGCCATTCCGGGCACACGCGGCGCGGATCCGCCAGGTTCTCGGAATCTCTGATAGTGCCGGCGGTCTCCGCCGGAGAGTGCTGGTAGATACCGTTGAGCGCTACCAAGGCCAAGAGCGGGATCTCATCATTGTCTCGCTGGCCGCCACCGACCCGCGCTTTATCCGATTGCGCGCCGATTTCCTTTTCCAAAGCGAGCGGTGGAATGTCGCGGTGACGCGTGCCAGGCTCAAGACGATCGTGATCGCTTCGACTCAGATGCTAGAAACGGCGGATTCGCTCGCCAATGACGGTCATGCCGGAGCCTCATGCTTTGCCTCACTCATCGACCACCTTCGCTCCCATTCTTGCTGACTCATGGCCGTTCTGATCCCGCCCAAGCCCCAATGCTCCGCGTCGGCTTCAGTGATGAGGATGTTCCGCCTGCTCAAGAAGCTAAGCAATGATTACACCGTGCGCCACCTGCTGGATGCCACAGAAGGCCCTCAATTCCTCATCTTCTGGCGCACCCGTCACGCCTTTCTGATCCGGGTTGCGGCGACCAGTCAGGAACTGGCTGACACAGCACTGAGTCCGTCGTTTCTACCAGATGATGGGTCGTTCCGGATCGAGGAGATGGATGATGCTGAGCGGTTCGGACCTGTGGCGTCTGGTATCCCTGTGCGTCGTCTGGTGGTGTTTCCGAACGTGGACAACTCCACCATCGACCAAATCGAGCGCCTGCACTCCACCGAGAGCGGCGTCAGTTTCCTAGGCCTGAAACAAACGCAGCCCGAGCGGTTCGCATGCCACCTCGAGGCGCTCGCCGAGCCGCCATTGAGCGAGCCAATGCTGTTGGAACTACGGGAACAATTTGATGTCGGCTCGCGCATTCACGCGAGCACCTCCTCCCGTCGGGTGCCTCTGCTCCAACGTGGTGATGGCGGACCGTTGCCCAGCGCGTTCCTCGATCTCGATCAGGAAACACTGGCCAAACTCGACGTCACCCTTCCGCCAACTGCGGAGCGACTCGCGATCCGCTTCGACACCCGACTCGTAACCGGCCCCGCTGGCTGC
>JBEDKU010000042.1:0-5586 GCA_041172045.1 Verrucomicrobiota bacterium
ACCTTCGACGCGGTTGCGACGGTTGGCACGACGGCGGCTTTCAGGCCACCGGTCTTCACTTTGCCGAATTTTTCTTGGAGCAGCTGGTTTCTTTCGCCGACGGTATTGCCTTCGCCGCCCATCATCTCCTTCATTTCGGAGTCCATATAGACGTCTTTCATGCCATCCTGATTGGAGCTGACGCCCATTGATTCAGTGGCTGCGGCGATGTCCTGGGAGCGGGTGCCGATTTTATCGAGGGCTTTCTGATACTTGGCGACAATGCTGGCGATGTCGCCCACCGAGCGAATTTCGGTGATCGCATCACGGACGGCCTGGACCCGGTCGGGAGAATGGACGAACCAGCCGAATCCACCACCGGTCAGGGCGAAAAAAACAGCGAGCGCGCCGACCGTCTCGCGGCGGCGCTTGCGCTTCATGCGAAGGTGTTGTTCTTCGAGCAGGATTCTGAGTTCTTCGGCGGCGGCGGCGTCGAGGCCGGCATTCTCCAAGGGCTGGACGAAAGCGGCGGCGGCAACCGGAACGACGACCTGGTCGGGGACCATGGCCACAGGTTCCGGGACGGGCTGGGCGGTGACCGGAGGAGCGACCTGAAGCGATGTCTGGGCCGCCATCGTGTCGAGCGTGGATTTCGGGTAGGCGCGGGCGAGCGTGACTTTTTCCTCGGATACGTCGAGAAGGGCCGCCTGAAAGAGTTTTTGAAGCTTTTCTTTGTCCGTCATGCGGATCACATTGCCTGATTATTAAGAAAGGTGAATTACGCAATCACGTATTGCCCCCCTTTCCGCGCGCAAGAACGGGCAGGACTGCCTGTGTCGTTCAGCGGTCTTTGACCCGCTCGACGTTGGCCCCGAGCATGAGGAGCTTCTCGTCGATGTGCTCGTAGCCGCGGTCGATGTGATAGAGGCGGCTGATCTCGGTGGAGCCCTTGGCGTTGAGGGCGGCAAGCACCAGGGCGGCGGAAGCGCGGAGATCCGAGGCCATGACCGGGGCGGCGGAAAGCTGGGCGACGCCGCGGACGACGGCGGTGCCGTTGTCCACCTTGATGTCCGCCCCCATGCGCTTGAGCTCGGCGCAATGCATGAAACGCTGCGGGAAAATGGTGTCCTTGATCACGCTGATGCCGGGCGTGGTGGCGAGCAGCGCGGTCATCTGCGCCTGCATGTCGGTGGGGTAGCCGGGATACGGCGCGGTGATGATTTCCACGCCATGGAGGATTTCCCCGCGGTGGATGGTGCAGGTGTCCCCCGCTTCGTTGAAGTCGACGCGGTGGCCGGAGGCTTCGAGCGTGGCGGTGATGGCCTTCATGTGCTCGCGGCAGACGCGGCGGAGCGTGACGCCGTCGCCTGCAAGGGCGGCGGCGGCCATGAAGGTGCCGGCTTCGATGCGGTCCGGAATGACGGTGTGCTCGACGCCGTGCAGCTCTTTCACGCCCTCGATGACGATGCGGCGGGTGCCGGCACCGGTGATTTTCGCACCCAGGGAGTTGAGGAAATTCGCCAGATCAAGCACTTCCGGCTCGGCGGCGGCGGACTCGATGACGGTGATGCCCTCGGCGAGGGTGGCCGCCATCATGACGTTGTCGGTGCCCAGAACAGTGGGTCCGTGGGTGCCACGCAGGTCGATTTCCGCGCCGCGCAGGCCGTCCTTGGCGGTGAGGGTGATGTTTCCGCCTTCGATTTCGATTTTCGCGCCGAGCGCTTCGAGGCCGCGCAGGTGAAGATCCACCGGGCGGTCGCCGATGACGCAACCGCCGGGGAGCGAGACGACGCAGCGGCCTTTGCGCGCGAGCAGCGGCCCCATGACGCAGATGGACGCCCGCATGCGGCGGACGAGTTCGTAGGGCGCGTGATCGATGATGTCGGCGCAGGAAATGCGGACGGTGCCGGAGGAGCGCTCGACGTCGGCACCGAGGGCGCTGAGGATCTGGATCATGTAGTTGGTGTCCGAGACATCGGGCACGCGGCGGATGATGCAGTCTTCTCCGGTGAGAAGCGCGGCGGCGAGGATGGGCAGCGAGGCGTTTTTGGAGCCGGAAATGTTGATCGCGCCCTTGAGGGTGGAGCCGCCGTGAACTACGAGTTTATCCATGGAAATGAGTTAGGAAGGAGATTAAAGGGGACGCTTGGCGAAGGGAAACCGGGCGATGCCGGACATGTCGGATTTCACTTCGATGGCGGTGAAGGCGGACGTTTGTAAAATTTCCGCGACCTGTGAAGCTTGATCGTGGCCGATTTCCAGCACAAGCCAGCCGCCGGGTTTGAGACGGTGGAAAGCCTCGGGAATGAAACGGCGGATGAGGTCGAGGCCGTCCGGGCCGGAGAAAAGGGCAAGCGCCGGATCATGCATGACCTCGCGGGTGAGGGTGGCGCGGTCGGCCTCGGGGACGTAGGGAAGATTGGCGACGATGCCGTCGAACTGGCCGTCGATGGCGGAAAAAAGGTCGCTATGGATGAAGTCCGCGTTGGGGATTTCGAGGGCGGCGGAGTTTTCCCTGGCGAGGGCAAGCGCGTCCGGAGAAACGTCAGCGAGGGTGGCCTGCCAGGCGGGGCGGGCGGCGGCAAGCGAGAGTCCGAGCACGCCGGAACCGCAGCCCATGTCGAGGAGGTGCAGGTCGGCGGGGAGGTCCCAAGTGAGAATCCACTCGGCGAGTTCCTCGGTCTCGGGGCGGGGAATGAGGGCACGGGCGTCGGTCTTGAACTCGTGTTGGTGGAACCAGACCTTGCCGAGCAGATGCTGGATGGGGATGCCCTCGCCGCGCTTTTTGAGATTCACGCGGAGCGGTGCGAGGTCGGCTTCCTCGATGGGGCGGTCGAACTGGGTGTATAGCTGCATCCGCGTGCAGCCGAGCTGGTGGGCGACGAGCATCTGCATGTTGCGGCGGGCATCCTCGATGCCGCGTTTTTCGAGATAGCGGATGCCGCCATCGATGGTTTCCAGAACAGTGCTCATTCGTAAATCGGCGGGCAGCGTGGACCCGGCGGGCGGCCTCGCCAAGACCTATGATGCGCGATTTCGCGCCCTTCGGAAGTGGCGTAAATTCGCTGGTCAGCGGTGGCGGGAAATGCTTTGAAGCGCCTGCGAGCGATCCGCTTCGCGACGATGAATGACACTCACGGAGGCCACGCTGGCCACAAACCTCACCTCGCGGTAACGACACTCGCTGCTTTAGGGATTGTTTTCGGAGATATCGGAACGAGTCCGCTTTACGCGTTCCGGGAATGCTTTTCCGGAAGCCATGGCGCGCCGATCCATCCGGAAAACCTGATAGGCGCGGCTTCGCTGATCGTCTGGTCGCTCCTGCTGGTGGTCTCGGTGAAGTATCTGTTCATCATTCTCAAGCTGGACAACAAGGGCGAAGGGGGAATCCTGGCCTTGTCCACCCTGATCCGCGGGGCGGTTAGGGCGTCGGGTGGGAAGGATCCGAAGACCATTCTGCTGTTCGGCCTGGCGGGCGCGGCATTGATTTATGCGGACGGCATGCTGACGCCTGCGATTTCCGTTCTGAGCGCCGTGGAAGGACTCTCGGTCAGCGCTCCCGCGCTTGCGCACTGGACGGTGCCGCTGTCGGTGCTGATCCTGATAGGGCTTTTCTCCATTCAGAAATACGGAACGGGACAGGTGGGGAAACTTTTCGGACCGGTCGTCCTGGTATGGTTCTCCACGCTGGCGCTGCTCGGGATCGGAGCGCTATGGCACCATCCGCAGGTGTTGTATGGCTTGCTGCCGTGGGAGGGGGTGTCCTTTCTCTTCCGCGAGTGGAAACATGCGTTTCCCCTGCTGGCGGCGGTGTTTCTGGCGGTGACAGGCGGCGAGGCGCTGTATGCGGATCTCGGTCACTTCGGGACGCGACCGATCCGGGTGGGATGGTTCTCGGTGGTCCTGCCCGCCCTGGTGCTGAACTATCTCGGACAGGCGGCGCTCCTAACCGCCGACCCGAGTGCGATTCGCAGCCCGTTTTTCCTGCTCGCCCCTCCCATCCTGCAACTGCCGCTGACGATCCTGGCGACGTGCGCGGCGATCATCGCGAGCCAGGCGCTGATTTCCGGCGCGTTTTCCCTAACCACCCAGGCGGTGCAACTGGGCTGCTTGTCGCGGGTCCGGATTCTCTACACCTCGGAGCATTCGGTCGGCCAGGTCTATGTGCCGCTGATCAACCACCTGTTGGCGGTGGCATGCATTCTATTGGTGATCACCTTCGAGACGTCCGCGAAACTTGCAGGGGCGTACGGCATCGCCATCTCGCTAACAATGACGATCACTTCGGTTCTGTTCTTCTCGGCGGCGCAAGCGGCATGGGGATGGTCCAAACTGAAGACGGTCATGGTGACCACCCTGTTCCTCATCCTGGACGGCGCGTTCCTTTCGGCGAACGCTTTGAAAATCTGGCCCACGGGTTGGCTCCCCCTGCTCATCGCGGGCGTGGTGATGGCCATCATGCTGATCTGGATCTGGGGCCGGAACCGCCTCTACGTGAGAATCATGCGGGACTCCCTGCCCATCGA
Source organism: Verrucomicrobiota bacterium (assembly GCA_041172045.1). Lineage (GTDB taxonomy): Bacteria > Verrucomicrobiota > Verrucomicrobiia > Verrucomicrobiales > Akkermansiaceae > Luteolibacter. Next base: position 4,506 of record JBEDKU010000042.1, read on the forward strand.
CATGCTGCTCAAGGACCTGCGCAAAGGGAAAATCCACCGGGTGTCGGGAACCGCGGTTTACATGAGCGGGAAAGACCTGCGCGTGCCCACCGCGCTGTTGCACAACTTGAAACACAACCAGGTCCTGCACGAACGGGTGATCCTGCTTCACGTCATGACGCTTGACCAACCGATGGCCAACCCGGAAGAGATGCTCGATTACGAGGATCTCGGTGACGGCGTGCATCGCGCCACCCTGCGTTTCGGTTTTGCCGAGACTCCCGATGTACCTGCCGCGCTGAAACTCCGGATACCGGAAAGCGTCCGCTTCCAACCAGGCAAGGCCACCTATTTCCTCGGTCGGGAAACTTATGGCATCGGGAAAAAAGCCACCCTCCTCGACCGGCTCCGCTTGTCCCTCTTCGCCGTGATGGCCCGCAACGCCTCGCCCGCGACCGCCTATTTCCAGCTTCCTCCCGGTCGCGTGGTCGAGCTCGGCGCGCAGATCACCCTCTAGTCAAAACCGGGAATGCCTCCCCCACCCTCGCTCGCGATCACCGGACTTGGCGCACTCTCCGCGCTCGGAGCTGACGTGGCCGCGCACTATCAGGCGGTGTTGTCGCGGCAGGTTCCGTTTCGGAAACTCGGAGATCTGCTAGGCGCTGACAGCCCGCACGCGCAGCGGCCCGGCGCGTGGATCGAGTCCCGCAAACTGCTGGTAAACCGGAAATGGAGTCCCGCGACGATGGCCGCGCTGCATGTCGCCCGCGAGGCGATTGCCAACGCCGGCTGGTCCGCGGACGAGCTGCGGGACGCGGCGCTGGTGGTGGGCACCAGCCGGGGAAACGCCGCGGGCTGGCTCGGTCCCTGGCCCGGGCGGCGGCCGTTCAAATTGATGGCCGCCAGCAATACGATCCACAGCGAGCCGGCCTCGGCGATCACCATCGAGTTCGGCATCACCGGGCCTAACCACGTGCTCGCAAGCGGCTGTGCCGCCGGCCTCGATGCGGTCGGCATCGCCATGATGCTGGTGCACTCCGGCATGGCACCGCGCGCGCTGGCGGTGGCGGTGGACCTGCCGCTGGTCCCGGTCCTGTTGGAC
>JBEDKU010000043.1:0-3035 GCA_041172045.1 Verrucomicrobiota bacterium
GCTACAAACTCACCGTGGATGGCGTGCTCTACATCGGCTCGGAAGCGGGTGCCGTGGTGTTCGACGACGCCATCGTCGTCCGCAAAGGCCGCCTCGGACCGGGCCAAATGCTCTCCGCCAACACCGCCACCGGGGAGTTCAAATTCGACCTTCAAATCAAAAACGAGCTCGCCCAGCACCAACCCTACCGCCGCTGCATCGACGAACACCGCCTCGACCTGCGGAAATTCGTCTCGCCCGACGCCCACGTCCCGGAAATCGACTATTCCCCGCTCGACCTTTCGCGCCAGCAAGTCGCCCACGGCATCTCGCTGGAGGAGCTCGACATGGTCTTCCCGCCCATGATCAAGGGTGCCCAGGAAGCCGTCTTTTCGATGGGCGACGACATTCCCCTCGCCATCCTTTCGACCCATCCGCGGCTGCTATACACCTACTTCAAACAATTGTTCGCCCAAGTCACCAACCCGCCGATCGACCCCATCCGCGAGTGGGCGGTGATGTCCCTCGGTGCCGGACTCGGCCCGGAGCACAACCTGCTCATGGAGACTCCCGAACATTGCAAGACCGTCAGTCTCGATAGCGCGATCCTTTTCGAGCATCAGTTGGAACGAATCAAACATCTTGATGATCAAGGTTTTCCAGCCATTATTCTCGATATGACATGGGCGTCAGTTGAAGGTGCCTCCGGTCTCAAAAGCCGCCTCGACGCGCTCTGCCTCGAAGCTGAAACGGCCGTTCAAAACGGAAACAACATCCTGATTCTCTCCGACCGCGCCACCTCCGCCGAGCGGGTGGCGATCCCCACCCTGCTCGCCATCGGCACCATCCACCACCACCTTACCCGTATTCGCACCCGCCTCCGGGCGTCGCTCGTTGTCGAATCCGGAGAAGTCCGGGATGTGCATCAAATCGCCTGCTGTTTTGGATTCGGAGCGACTGCCATCTGCCCCTATCTCGGCTACGCCACCGTCCGCCAACTCGTCGCCGCCGATGCGGGAAAGAACAAGTTGGGAGAAATCTCCGCCAAAAAGGCGATGACCCATTACCGCAAGGCGCTCGAAAAAGGCATCCTCAAGATCATGTCTAAAATGGGCATCTCGGTTCTCAACTCTTACCAAGGCGCGCAAACCTTCGAGGCCATCGGCGTCGGAAACGAAGTCGTCGATTTTTCCTTCACCGGCGTCCCTTCGAAAATCGGTGGGGTCGGCTTCACGGAAATCGCCGATGAGTCGCTGATCCGCCACCAAGCTGCATTTGAAACAGCCGTTCCAAATGGCGAAACCCTCAATCTTGGCGACCCCGGTTACAACCGCTACCGCAAGAGCGGTGAGCGCCATGTTTACACCACTGAAGTCATCAAGAATTTCCACACCTACGTCAAATCCGGCAAGCCCGAGGATTACGAGGAATATGTGCGTGTATCATTGGAAACCAATCCTGTAGCGATCAAAGACCTGATCGAATTTGTGCCCGCCGCCAGTGGTGCTATCGCTCTCGAAGAAGTCGAGCCCATGGAGTCGATCCGCCGCCGTTTCACCACGGCCGCGATGTCGCTGGGGGCGCTTTCACCCGAGGCTCACGAGACCTTAGCCATCGCCATGAACCGCATCGGTGGCAAGTCGGACTCTGGCGAGGGTGGCGAGGACCCGGTCCGCTACAAGCCTTACCCGAACGGCGATTTCGCCCGCTCCTACATCAAGCAGGTCGCATCCGGTCGTTTCGGCGTCTCCGCTTATTACCTGGTGAACGCCGGTGAGCTCGAAATCAAAATGGCGCAGGGAGCCAAACCCGGCGAAGGCGGCCAGTTGCCCGGCCACAAGGTGAACGCACTGATCGCCCGCCTCCGCAACACGCAGCCGGGCGTGCAGTTGATTTCCCCCCCGCCCCACCACGATATTTATTCCATCGAGGACCTCGCCCAGCTCATTCACGACCTGAAGGAAGTGAACCCGAGGGCCCGGATCACCGTCAAACTCGTCGCGGAATCCGGCATCGGCCCCGTCGCCGCCGGTTGTGCGAAAGCCTCTGCCGACAATATTCTGATTTCCGGCCATGATGGCGGCACCGGGGCATCTCCCCTTTCCTCCACCAAACACGCCGGCTCGCCGTGGGAACTCGGCCTCGCCGAAGCCCAGCAAACGCTGCTCATCAACAACCTGCGCGACCGCGTCGTGCTGCGCACCGACGGCGGCATCCGCAATGGCCGCGACGTCGTGATCGCGGCGATACTCGGAGCCGAGCAGTTCAACTTCGGCACCACCGCTATGATCGCCATGGGCTGCGTTTACGTCCGCAAGTGCCACTTAAATACCTGCCCGGTCGGCATCGCCACCACCGACCCGAAATTCCGCGCCAAATTCAAGGGCACACCGGAAATGGTGATCAATTATTTCACGGCCGTCGCCGAAGAAGCCCGCCGCACCATGGCGCGTATCGGTGTCCGCTCGCTCGACGAACTCATCGGTCGCCCGGAATTCCTGAAGCAGCGCCACATCCCGGATCACCCGAAGGCGAACACCCTCGATCTCTCCGCCCTGCTCAAGGACGTGGTCCCCACCCTCGCGGAAAACTTGGGAACATCCGTGAAGTCGATTTCCCGGATCTGCGCGAAGACCCGCAACGACGGGCTCACCAAACCCGAACTCGACCTCCAGATCCTCGCCGACCTCGTGGCGGCGGTTTCCAACCGCCAAGCTCCGGAATCTCCGGAATACGGTGAAGGCTCCGTCTCCCCCGAAGTCCTGGAAGCCATCCAACTGCTGCCCGACCGCCCGCCGATCTCGCTCAGTTACAACGTCATCAATACCAACCGCAACATCGGCACCCGACTCTCCGGACGCATCGCCGAGATCCACGGCGACCGCGGATTGCCCGCGAATTCCATTCACATCACCTGTCGCGGGACCGCCGGGCAGTCGTTCGGGACCTTCCTCGTCGGCGGCGTAAAGCTCGAACTCATCGGCGAGGCCAACGACTACGTGGGCAAAGGCATGGCCGCTGGAGAAATCATCATCCGCGTGCCCGAAAACGCCGGA
>JBEDKU010000044.1:0-5801 GCA_041172045.1 Verrucomicrobiota bacterium
ATGTTCTGGAGGATGCTCTGGCGCTCCGTTGGAGTCAATCGGGGAGGCGGGTGTCATGGGGCGGGCGGCGCTGGGTCTTCGTCTTCCTCTTCGCCGGGGCCGTGGCCGGCATCGACGATGATGCGGACTTTTTTCCAGGCCTGGATGAAGCGGTCGCCGGCTGCGCTGCCGCCGAACTGGAGGACGAGATCGTCGAGATCGCGGAGGTCTTCGAGCAGGGCGGCGGTGTCGGTCTCGACTTCCTTGAGGAGGGTGCTGCGGTTGACGCTCTGGCCGCGGGGGTGGTTGAGGAGGTTCTCGAAGGCGGTTTCCTGGCTGCCGCAAATTAATTCTTCCGCAGGGAGCGCGAGTCTCCAGTCTCGCTGGTGAAAGGTAAGCCAAAGCGGAAGAGCCATGGGGCGCTTGACTTTGGCCGCGCTTTCGCGGCGTGTCTGGAGACACGCGGTCCCGGCGTTTTCCACCTATGAAACTTCGCGTCCGCGCCTCTCCCAATGCCCGCCAGAGCGAAATCATCGGCTGGGAGGATGATCCGCAGGCCGGGCGGATCCTGCGGGTGAAAATCGCGGCCGCACCGGTGGATGGTGAGGCGAACAAGGCGCTGCGGGATTTCCTGGCGAAATCATTGGGTCTCTCGAAATCCCAGGTGTCGCTGGAAAAAGGCGGCTCTTCGCGCTTCAAGACCTTCGAGATTCCGGATGGGACGCGGGTGCCGTAAACGACGGCAATCACGATCCTCGCAGTGGCGACTCCATCGCGGTCACTTAGCGATGCACGAGCGGCGTCGCCCTTTTGCATAGTTGCAGCGCAAGCCCCCAGGGGTCGCGCAGCATGACGAGGTGGCCGCCGTCGGGAATCTTGATTTCCTCGACCCACGAGGCCCCGGCGGCGATGAGCCGGGTGCTGTCGTCGGCGGGGGATGCGGAAACGAACGCGATGTGGAAAAGCAGCGGGTTCATCGCGGCGTAGTCGGGAACCTGCTCCGGTGGATTGCAGTAAATCTCCAACACCGTCTCGCCAGCGTCGTCCGCGAGGAAATGAGTCTGCGTGGGAGCCGGGATGTGCCGGACGATGGTTAGTCCGAGGTGCTCGACATACCAAGACGCAACCGCCACCGGATCGGCGACGTTGAAGGCGACGTGTTCGATTTTCATGGCTTGGGGGTTTTCTCACAGCCGCAGCCGTGGCCGCAGCCGGATTTTTTCTTCGGTCGGGCGAGGCGGACGAGGAAAATGGTGAGCGTGAGGATCACGATCCCCGCGGCGGTGAGGTTTTGCCAGTCCATGTCAGTATCCGATGAGTTTGCCAATTTGGAAGACCACGAGCGAGGCCACGTAGGCGAAGCCGGTCATGAAAATGAATTGCCCGACCGCCCATTTCCACGATCCCGATTCGCGGGCGACCACCGCGCTCGTCGGTAAACATTGCAGCGCGTAGATGAAAAACACCAGCAGAGAAATGAGCGACAGCGGCGTGAAGATCGGGCGTCCGTCCGGCCACTTGGATGCGGCGAGCTGGTCGCGCAGCACGTTGCGGGTCTGCTCCTCGTCATCGGCTTCTTCGACCCGATAGAGAATCGCCATCGACGAGACGAAGACCTCGCGCGCGGCGAAGGAGGTGAGGATCGCGGTGCCCATCCGGCCGTCGAACCCGAGCGGCTTCACGACCGGCTCGATCACCGCGCCGATGCGGCCCATCGCGCTGTGGGCAAGCGCTTCCGCTTCGTCGGCACCGGGTTTTTTGGGATAGGTGCTGAGCGCCCAAAGAAGGATGGAAAGCCCGAGAATGATGGTTCCCGCTTTTTTAACGAACGACAACGCCCGGTCCAGCACATGGCGGAAGATATAACTCCACTGCGGCTTGCGATAGGGTGGCAGCTCCAGCAGGAAATGTCCGGGGCTGATGTCTTCTCCCAGTTTTCCACGCAGGATCCGGGCGACGACGAATGCGGTGATCGTGCCCAGCGCGTAGATGGCGAACAGCACCAGCGCCTGTTTCCACGTGCCTTCCTTCTCATGCAAGAGCAGCGGGATGATCAGGAAATAAACCGGCAGCCGCGCCGAGCAGCTCATCCACGGCGCGACGAAAATCGTGACGATCCGCTCCTTCGCCGAGTCGATCGTGCGGGTGGCCATGATCCCGGGAATCGCGCAGGCGTAGGAGCTGAAGAGCGGCAGGAAGGATTTCCCGCTGAGGCCGGCTCTGGCCATCACGCCGTCCATCAGATAGGCCGCGCGCGCCATGTAGCCGGAGCTTTCCAACAGGCCGATGAACAGGAATAGCAGAATGATCTGCGGCAGGAACATCACCACGCCGCCGACTCCGCCGATGATGCCGTCGACGACGAGCGAGCGGAGATCGCCGTCCGTCATCAGGGATTCCACCCAGCCGCCGAGCGCGCCCTGGCCGGCTTCGATCCAGCCCATCGGGATTTCCGCGAAGGAGAAGATGGACCAGAAGACGGTGAAGAAGATGACGACGAGCGAGATCCAACCGTAAACGGGGTGAAGTAGAAGGGTGTCGATCTTGTCGGATAGAGTCTGTAGGTGCGCGTCCGGGCGGCGGGCCGCGAGTTCGCAAAGCCGGGTGATGAAGGCGCGTCGGCTGGTTTCCGGATCCGCTTCGTTCGTGATCCAGGTGGCCTCGGAGGCGATGGGGTGGGGGAAACGCAGCGCTTGTTTCAGCTCGACGACCCCCTTCTTCGCGTTCGCCTGCATCGGCACGACCGGCACGCCGAGTTCTTCGGAAAGTTTCGCGGGATCGAGCCGCAGGCCGGTGCGCTCGGCGACGTCCACCATGTTGAGGGCGATCATACAGGGCAGGCCGAGCTCGATGACTTGCAGGGCGAGTTGGAGGTGGCGCTCCAGGTTCGAGGCGTCGAGCACACAGACGACGAGGTCCGGTTTTTGCTCGCCGGGGAGGTGGCCGTTGAGCGCGTCGAGCGCGACTTTCTCATCCGGGGAGTTCGCCCGCAGCGAGTAGCAGCCGGGTAGGTCGAGCACGCGCAGCTTGCGGCCGTGCGGGGTGAAGGTTTCGCCGGATTTCACCTCCACGGTGACGCCCGAGTAGTTGCCGACGCGTTGGTTCGCCCCGGTCAGCGCGTTGAAGAGCGTGGTTTTGCCGGCATTGGGATTGCCGATCAGTGCGATCGTCGATGGGGCGTCCGACATGAGAAATCAACCCACGGGAGAAACCATCACTTGTTCCGCCAGCTCGCGGCTGATCGCCATGCGGGTGCCGCAAATCGAGCAGATCAGGTTCCGACCGCCGGCGAGTTTGCGGACTTGCAACTGCTCGCAGAACCCCAGATCGCGGAGCCGGTCGCAGCCCGGGCCGCTGAGGACGCGAATCTGCATGTCGCAGCCGACCTTGGCCTGGTTCAAGGTCATGGCGCTGTCGATTTTCAAATCGGCTGCAAGTGCGGGTGACATCCGGCGTTAAGATCGTCAATTGAGATTGGCTTGCAACAAGAAAAATGGGATTTTGCGAACTTTGCCGGGGACGATTGGGTGCTGTCTTATGGCGGTTTCCGCAGGGATTTCTCCAGACTCGGGCAAGACACGCGGTGTAGCCTGTGGGAAATGAACAAGGACCGGGTGGTGATCGTGGGGGGGGGCGTGATCGGACTGTGTTCGGCGTATTATGCGCTGAAGCGCGGTTTTCCCGTCACGGTGATCGAGCGCGAGGCGGCGGGCGGCGACAATTGCTCGATGGGAAACGCGGGTATGATTGTGCCCAGTCACTTCACGCCGCTAGCCGCGCCGGGCATGATCTCAAAAGGACTGCGCTGGATGTTCAACCCGGAAAGCCCGTTCTACGTTCGGCCGCGGGTGAACCTGGAGCTGATGCGCTGGGGCTGGTTGTTCTATCGCCATTCCACCACGCGTCATGTCGCGGAATCGCGCGAATTGCTGCGCGATCTGAATTTGGAAAGCCGGCGCTTGTTCGCGGAACTGGCGGAAGAAGGGGACTTCGGCCTGGCGAAACGCGGGCTGCTGATGCTGTGCAAGACGGCGAAGGGCCTCGACGAGGAGGCGGAGGTGGCCCACGCGGCGAATGAAATCGGCCTGAAGGCGGAGGTCATCGATGCCGCCGCCGCCGCGAAGCTGGATCCGGCGGTGACGATGGACGTGGCCGGCGCGGTGTATTTTCCCGAGGACTGCCATCTCGATCCCGCGCGCTTCATGGCGGTGATGCGGCGGCGGGTTTCGGAGCTCGGCGGAGAATTTGCGAGTGGCGTGGAAATCGACCGCATCGAAGTGCGGAGCGGCCGGATCGTTTCCGTGAGCGGCAACGGCAGGAAATTCGAAGGCGGGCGGTTTGTCCTGGCAGGTGGATCGTGGACACCGAAACTGTTGACTGGGATCGGGGTGAAATTGCCGCTGCAAGCGGGAAAAGGCTACTCGCTCACCCTGCCCGCGCCGCCGGAATTGCCGCGGCTTTGCTCGATCTTCGCGGAGGCGAAAGTCGCGATCACGCCGATGGGCGGCAGCCTGCGCTTCGGTGGCACCATGGAAGTCGGCGGGCTGGATCTCTCGATCAATCCCGCGCGGGTCCGGGGGATTGTGAAATCCGTGCATGCGTATTTTCCTGAGTTTTCCGAGCGGGATTTCGAGGGCGTCCAACCCTGGGCCGGACTGCGCCCGGTCTCGCCGGATGGGATTCCCTATCTGGGAAATGTGCGCGGCCTCTCAAACCTGCTGGTCGCCACCGGCCATGCGATGATGGGTCTCAGCCTCGCTCCCGTCACCGGTCGGTTGGTGGCGGATCTGCTGGCCGGTGATCCGCCATTCCGTCCGATTGACGCGATGGACGCCGGGAGATTCAGTTAGTCGGATTCCGACTTTTTCCGATAGGCCAGCGGGCTGATGCCGACGGCCTGTTTGAACTGGCGCGAGAAGGCGGATTGGTCGGAGTAACCGCAGGAAAGGGCGATCTGGGCGATGGGTTCGTCGCTGCCGGAAAGGCGCAGGCAGGCGGCGTCGATGCGGACCTTCACCAGATACTGTCCGGCGGTGACATGGAAGAGCGCGCGGATGCGCTGGTCGAATTGATAGACGGAGAGGCCCGCCAGTTCCGCGAGGCCGGGAAGGCGCAGCGCTTCGTCGTAGTGGCGGTGGATGTGCTCGATGGCGGCGGACATCGCGGCGAAATCCCCGCCGGGATCGCCGGGTGGGTGAAGGTCGCGGGAGATGCCGCAGATGCCGGTGATCTTGCCGTTTTTCCCGATGATCGGTTGCTTGAAAGTCAGGCACCAGCCGCTGCGGCCGCCGGGATAGAGGTGGAGTTCGAGGTGATCGCGGATGGGATGGCCGCCGCGCAAGATTTCCTGGTCCTGAAGGGCGAAGGCGTCGCCCAGCGGCGGCGGGAAAAGCTCGCCGGCGGTCAGGCCGATGGCGTCGTCCTTGTCCGCCAGGCCGCAGCGGGTGGCGAGTGTGTCGTTCACTGCCATGTAGCGGCCATCGGCGTCCTTGACGAAAAAAACGATGTCCGGCACGCCGTCGAAAAGCCGGTCCACGGGCAGCATGCCTTCGAGCGAATCGAAGAATTTTTTCCGAAATGAGGCGGCCTTGTGCATGGTGGGATTCCCGGCGCGCCTGTCCTATACGAATTCGGAAGCCCCCGCTAGGCCATTCGCCAAGACCGGGGTGCTATAAAAATGGCGTTACCCATGAGCCAAGCGCCGCTGCATATCATCGATTCCCACACGGAAGGCGAACCCACCCGGGTCGTCATTTCCGGCTGGCCGGATTTGGGCGGCGGTCCGATCGCGGAGCGGGCGCGGATCCTGCGGGAGAAAAACG
>JBEDKU010000045.1:0-4408 GCA_041172045.1 Verrucomicrobiota bacterium
CATTCGTGTCGATTGAGACGGGACCCGTGCTGTTCGCGATCCGGCTGCCGTAATCAACCTCATTGGTGGAGTTATGACGGAGGATACCCCCATCGAAGGTGATATCGCCACCGCCGCCCAACGCGCTGGCGTGAGTCAAGGAGAGGATGCCATTACTGATCCTGGTTACCCCAGCATAAGAATTTGACCCGCCGGAAAGCGTCAGAATGCCCGTGCCCGTTTTGGTCAGCCCGCCGGTCGTGGTCGCGATCGCTCCGGAGATCGTGGTATTTCCAACTCCACCCACCGTGAGGGTCTTTCCGGCACCGGTGATTCCGCCCGACAATGTGAGGGTGGTGGTGGCGAGGCTATCGGCCACCGTGGCGTCCGCCGCCAGAATGATCGATCCGGCGTATGTTCCGTTATTGGTTGTATCCAATGCACCTGCGGTGAATGAAGTGCCCTGGCCGGACAGCGTGAGGGTCTGACCGCTACCCACTATAACGCTGGTGAGCTGGAGCGTTCCGCCCGAGGCCACCGTTACCGCAGTGTTCTGAATGGCATTGGCACCTGTAATCCTGAGCACACCCGCGTTGACGTTTGTCGGACCCGTGTAGGTGTTCGTTCCGCTGAGAATCAGCGTCGAACTCGCGCCGTTCTTGTTGAGAGCGGAAATATTGCTGATGTTCCCGCTGATCGTCTTCCAAATTTGGCCGGTGCTCGCATCCGTCACGCTTCCCGTCGTGGTAATCGCCCCGGAGATTGTGTAGCCGGAAGCAACAGGCTGTCCGCCTGCGTTGCTGGTGATTCCAAGTCCGGTCGCATTCAACGTCAGGCTTTTCGTGCCGCCGATCTCTCCGGAAACGGTCAAATAGGCAAGGGTTGCAGTGGTAGAAACCCCACCGCTCCCTCCCGCAGCAGTCAGATTCAGGGTCAGATTGTTATTCAAAGTGATGCCCCCGCTCAACACTGCCTTGTTGAGCGCGCCGGCTTCGATGATGAGATTATTGCCGCTGCTTCCAGCTTGAACGGTGATCGCGTTCGCGTAAGTGAAACTGTTGCCGATCCGTAGCGTGGCATCCTTGTTTCCCGAGGTGTCGCCGAGCAGGACGGTTCCCGTCCCCAGCGCTGCGGCACTGTTGCCGGCGACGAGGGTGCCGGATTGGATGGTGACTCCTCCGCTGAAAGTGTTCGCGCCGGAGAGGGTGAGGGTGGAGGTGGCGCTGTTTTGCACGACTGCCGTCACATTCGTGCCGATGACGCCTGTCTGAATAGTGACGGTTCCTGATCCCGAACCCGAGTTGGTGATGGTGCCGCTGTTGTTGACGCTGGCTGCCGTCACATTGATCGCGCCGGTGCCGTTGGCGTTAAGGGTGAGATTTTTTGCTCCGGTGATACTGCTGCCCGATAGGAGAAGTGTGTTGGTGTTCGCCGCGTTGGATACGGTGAGGTGGTCCAGCAAGGAGATCGGTGCGCTGACGGTGTCTCCCTTGCTTGTGCTGAGCTGGTTGAGTTGGGCTCCGCTGCCGCTGTTGTCGAAAGCCAGGATTCCCGAGCCGGTGCCGGCTGCGATCACGAAGCCATGAGTGTTGTTCGTATCACCGATATCCAACAGGCCGATGGTTTTTGTGGCCGTGCCGGAATTGCCAGTGGTGAAAAGATTGATCGTGGACGTGGCACCAATGTTCGTATTGATCAAAACCGAAAGGCCCGCCGCGCTTGGCCCGCCCACCGCGGCCGTGGGAGTCCAGTTCGTATTGAGACTCCAGTCGTTCGTCGCATCCGTCTGGTTCCAAACGAAATCCGCGGCGGAGGCGGAAGAACCGAACGAGGCAGCCGCCAGCACCGCCAAGGCGACGTTGGATTGGGAAGCACTGAGAAATGAGGCGAGGCGCGTTGTGAATCTCATGGGTTTTGAGTTTTCTTAGACGGGGGCAACCTTGGGGCGCCGGATGGATGACTGGAAAAATCCCCAAGAATGGGGGAAGGGACCGAAGTTTCCGCACCATTCGAGGTGGCTGAGATTCCGCGCCATGGAGCGGACAGTCAATATGGCCAAATGGCTAGTCCCCCCCAAGGAGCCTGTGGCGGAACAAGCAACGGAGCGAAAAATCAGGGGGCTAGCTCCAAAATCCCGACGCGGAGGAAGCCCTTGGACCCCCGGGGGGGAGCCGGCACCGACCGTGCCGTTGAGGCGGAAGGAGTCCGGATCGCCATCGCGTGCGAACCCGGCGACGTTGGTAAGACCAACATCGCCGGGATGCCCCACGCAGATGAATGCGCGGGGTGGAGCCAACGACTCGATCAAGGTGCGGGCTGAGTCACCACACGGAGGAAACCCTTGCCGCTCACGCCTTCAGAGGCATCGAGGCGGAAGGTGTGGTATTCCCAATTCGTTCCAGTGAGGTCAGGCAGGCCGGTGGCGACGGGTGCCGTATTGGAGGTGGAGACATGGGAGACCGCGCTGCCGGGGAATACGAGGTCGAGCGAGCCTTCGACTGTGTAGATCAGCCCATCCGCGCCGATGGAAGCCGTCTGGACGCCGCCCCCACCGGAGGAGAAGGCCGCGCCGTCGCGGACGGCAATGATATAGGTGAGTTCGTTGCCTGCAGGAGCGATGGTGTCCTGGAGCAGGGATGCGGTCAATCCATTGTCGCTGCCGTTGTCAGGATTCCCTTTGAGAGCGAACTCGCCGAGGTTGTTCATTCCGTCATTGTCGGGATCGGCGGTCTTGGTCTTGTCGGCGGGATCGGTGATACCGGTGAAGCTGTCGATCCAGGCGACGAACGGATCCGACGAGGCACCCACCTGCAGCGAGCCGGAACCGGTGATGCGACCGGAAGGATGTGCCGAAGTGAAGGTTCCCGAGCCTTGGGAAACGCCGTTGATTTGGAAGTCGGCGACGGTATCGGAGACTCCATGCGTCAGATTGAGTACCGCGCTGCCCACCACGTTGACCGTGCTTGCGTCATCCAAAGTGGCCGTGCCCAGGCTGAGCTTGCCGCCGTTGACCGTGGTGTTGCCGGTGTAGGTGTTGGACCCGGCTAGCGCCAGCGTGCCCGGGCCGGTCTTGGTGACGCCGCCGGAAGTGGCACCAAAGTTGATCAATGTGGGGACGATGGTTAGATCGACGCTAGCCGCGCCATCGCCAATGTCAAAGGTGCGGGTTCCGTCGAGCTCCAGGGTTGCGAGGGGACCCACATTGGCCACGGCATTGATGGTCGTGGTATTGGTATTGGTGGCGTTGCCGGTGAAGGTCACATCACTTGCCAGAATGAGCCGGCCTCCAAGATTGGCCGCAGTGCCGCTCGCACTGATCGAAATGGGGGTGTAGGTGCCACTCGCGGTATTCGTGATGGCCAGCCCGCCATTGAGTGTGAGCCTGCTGTTGCCCGAAGTGTTGCTGGAGGCTCCAAGCGAGACGGCGGCACCATTCGAGATGCTCATGGCTCCCGTGACCGTCACGTTGGATCCGCTGCCAACTGCCGAAAACGTTCCGCCGCTTAGATTGGCAAACCCGAGAATGCTGGTGGTTCCTCCGTTGCTTTGGCCATTTCTGAGAGAGCCTCCTGTCATGGTCAGGTTATTGAAGGTTTCGCTTGAGCTGTTGCCATTGCTGGCAGAACCCGAAATCGCCCACGCACCGCCATTGAGGACCACATTGGCATTGTCGGGCAGCTGATTGTTCGACTGATAGACCGATCCGCCGTTGATCACGAATGTATTGGCATCCGGCAGCGCGATGTTTGTGACGGACTTAGCGAGGTACAGCACGCCGGCGGTGAGCACGGTGTTTCCCGTATAGGTGTTCTGGATAGCGCCACCCAGCCTGAGATGACCACCACCGGCTTTGGTCAAGCCGAGGCCGCCGTCGTTGGTGATCTCGCTGTCGATTTGAAGCGGTGCGTTGATGTTGCTCTGCGCCCCCGAATTTCCCGTGGTGGCACCGACAATGATGACGCCCTCGCTGGCGTTCAGATCCAGCTTGGGCACGGAAACGAGTATCTTGTCAGTGGCCGTCGGAGTCGTCACGGTCTGGTTGGCGAAGATCGTGCCGCTGCTGAGTTTCAAGGTGGTCCCGGCATCACCGCTGAGAGTCACCCCCGAATCGGTGCCCGCGCCGGTGACGCTGAAAGACAGGGAATTGAGGATCGTGGTCGCTTGGACAAGAGTCATGTCCTTTGAAGCGTCGCCGGTGGCACGTGCAATGCGGACGTTGTCGAGCGCGACCTGGCCGTCGGTGATCGCCGCCTTATATTCCGTTAGCGTATTGAGGACGCTAATTCCGTGGGTTGAGTCATAGGTGACCAAGCCGCCCGTGCTTCCGGTGCCACCGCTGACAATCTCGCCATAGGCCCCTTTGAGAATGCTCAGGGTCGTTGAACCGGTCGCACCGGCAGCCCCGACAAGAGCGGGAGCGCTGCCGAAT
>JBEDKU010000046.1:0-10784 GCA_041172045.1 Verrucomicrobiota bacterium
CCTTCATCACTGCGGAGGCGGAGGTGGGTGAAATTCTGCCAAAACGGTTCGCGCTCGGAGCGGCGATCGGTCGGCCGAGTTCCTTGTTCACCGCCCGGAACACCGGAGGGGCGCTCTGCCGCACCGCCACCGTCGGCAGCCCGCTGGTCACAAGATCCGGCACATCCGGGTGCTTGGGTAAAATCAACGTGAGCGGACCCGGCCAGAATGCGGCGGTGAGTTTGTTCACCGTTTCCGCGATGTCTTCGGGCACGATGGCGACGTTTTTCAGATCCCCACGCGAGGCGATGTGGACGATGAGCGGATCGAAAGACGGTCGTTCCTTCGCGACAAAAACCTTCGCAACCGCCTCCGGATTAAACGCATCTGCGGCCAGGCCGTAAACGGTCTCGGTGGGCAGGGCGACGATTTCACCGGCGCGCAGCAAGTCGCAGGCCGCGGTGACGGCATCTTTCATTTCGTCGTCTTCAACTTGGAGAATTCGGGTCTCGGGCACGCGTGGGTTTTGCCAGAGCTTCCGGCATCTGGCGAATCCTGAATTTTCGAAAATTGGGTGGAGCTCGCTTCGGCACCCGGCCCGATTGGAAACGAGCGGAGCGTTCATGGATCTGCGTAAATGATGCCGCGGCCGCTGGTGCCGAGGTAGACGCGGCCGGGCGTGCGGGAGTCGCCGACCAGGACATCGACGCGGAACTGGTGCTTGTCGTCGTTGATCTTCACCCAACTCGTGCCGCCATCGTCGGAGCGGAAAATCCCATCGGTCTCGCCGACGTCCGGCAAGTGGATGATGCCAGCTGCGTAAAGCGCGGGGTATTTGCGCTGCGGGCTGCCTTTTCCGAAACCGAATGCCTGGACCGTAACGATGCTGGCGTTGTCCGTGAGCGGATTGCCTTTGCCGCCAGTGCCGGAGATGGGCTGCAGGGTTTTTCCGGAATCGATGGATTTGTAAAGCCCGCTGCGGAACCCGGTGTTCTGGGTGGTCACGTAGAAATGTCCTTCGAAGCCAGGCACCGTGCGGATCGCGGAGCGGAGGTAGCCGTAAGTTCCGGGAAGCTTGGTGGTCGATGGAGTGAAAGTGGCGGCTGCGTCGAAGCTGGTGAATACGGTGCCGGTGGCGTTTTCGTAGGCATAGAATTTATTGGGATTCACCCGGTCGGAGACGATTTTCGTGCCCTTGGGCAGGGACACGACGGGCAGCCAGCTATTTCCCAAGTCGCGGGAAACATGGGCGACGCCGTCCGGGGTCCAAAGGAACGTTTTTCCGTCGGCGGAAATGGCGATGTGACCGCCGCCGTTCGGAGTTTCCGCAGGGAAGGGGATCCAGCTTTCCCCGCCGTCGAGCGAGTATTGGCCTTTTCCCGAGCCGACGCGGGCCAGGATCTTGGGCGCGAGGGCGGCGAAATCGACTCCGGTGGTGTTGCCTGTCGAGTGCCGGACGGGTGGCGATGCCTCCAGATCCGGATGGGCGAATCCACCGATGTCGCCAATGCCGCTGAGCAGCGGCGGGCCGGCGCTGGGGCTGGTGAGACTGAGCGGCACGGTTTCCTCCAGTCCCTGCGCGCTGAAGTTCCAAGTGGCGTCGGGCCCGGCGGACAGGTTGTCCGTGCGATGCACCCCTTGGCCGAAGGCTACGAAAAGCTGGTCCGGCGTGGTCGGGTGGAACTCGGCATCGCTCATCCAGTGACTGTCGCGGCCTTTGTAAGGCGCGGGGGAAGACCACTTGGGTTTCACCTTCCTGTCGAACATCACCGCCCAGGTCGGAGTCGGAGAACTGGCGTTGGTCGTTTTCCACATGCTGTCTCCCCAAGCCCATCGGTCCATTGAGGCGACGACCAGTGTGTCCGGATTCCGCGGATCGAGCGCGATGCAGCCATAGCCGAAGGAATCGCCGGAGCCCTTGCCCGGCGTGACCGGGGAAATGTCCGCCCACGCGTCCTGTCCCGCTTTGGTCGGGCTGTATCTCCAGACCGCGCCAGTGGTCATGTCGCCCGGGCCGCAGCCGTTTGAATAAGCGAGAAAAAGTTCTCCCGTCGGCGAAATCGCGGCATGGTTTGGAAACATACCGATGGGTTGGTTTGGAATGGCATTCCAGGTTCTGCCGGCATCTTTGCTGGCGTAAAGGTTCGCCTGACTTCCGTCCACACCTGCATAAATGGTCTCCGTGTGTCGACCTGGTGAGCCGCCGGTTTTGTCGAAGATTACGAAGGTGATGCCGGTGCCGGGTTTCCAATCGGTGAAGCCAGGAACTTTGACCCAGGACGCTCCCGAGTCCTCACTGCGGAAAAGTCCGTCGTGGCGCGAACCGAAAAAGAGGACCGCTGGCTGGTGAGGATCCATTGCCAACCGCTCGCCGACGCAGCGGCCGTTGCCGTTTCCTTCCATTTTCGCCGGGATTTTCGCCAGGCTCCATGAAGCGCCTTGATCCGCCGAGCGCCAGATTTTCCCGCTGGAAGCCAGATAGACCACCTGCGCGTCGGTCGGATCCGCCGCCATGCTTTCCACCTGGCAGGTGCCATCGACGCTGTCGGTGATCGGCAGCCAGGTGTTCGTCGCGGGGATCCAGCGGTAGGCGCCGCCCACGTCGGTACGGGCGTAGAGCGGGCCGTTTGGTGCGGCGCTGGCGATCATGCCGGTGACAAAGCCGCCGCCGTCGATGCGCACGTTTTTCCAGCTCCGGTAAACCCCGCCGGTCGTGGGCGGGCCGTAAAGTGCGGGTGGGTTTGGGTTTTCCGTCGCCGGATCGGGTGCGGAAAGCACGTGGGGCGCGCCCCACAGGATGCCTAGCAGGATGGGGAGACGAAGTGGAGGGTGATTCGCTAACGAGGATTTCATGCAATATCTGGCAGCGGCGCGGGTCGAGATCCTTCCTGCATTCCGCAGGATTGGACTACGGGTCGCCGGTGGGGAATCATACATTGGAATCCGGTAGCTTCCTGGATGCACCTTGCTTCACCCGGTTCCGTGGTGTAGTGACCGTGCATGTCTGAAATCCTGTTGTTTTCCTGCGCTCTGGTCACCGGCGCGTCATCCGGTCTGGGCGAGGAGTTCGCTTTCCAAATCGCGCCGCGGGTCAGCAAGCTGGTGCTGGTGGCGCGCCGCGAGCCGTTGCTGGAAATCCTCGCGGAGCGCATCCGTGAGGCGCATCCCCATGTGGCGGTGGCGGTCTTTCCCGTGGATTTGAGCCGCGCGTCCGAGGTGGACGGGCTGCTGGAGAATCTAGCGGACACGGGGTTCATGCCCGACCTGTTGGTGAACAACGCCGGGTTGGGAGACTACGGGGAGTTCGCCTCTTCCAACTGGGAGAAACTGGAATCCATGCTGCATGTGAACGTCGAGGCGCTGACCCGTCTGAGCCACGCGGTGCTGCCTGAAATGATCCGCCGCGGCGGTGGCGCGATCGTGAACGTGAGCTCGCTTGCCAGCGTGATTCCGATCCCGGACTTCGCCGTCTATGCGGCGACCAAGGCGTATGTCACAAGTTTTTCGGAAGCGCTCCGCATCGAGTTGCGGGAACACCGGATTCCCGTGCTCGCGGTATGCCCGGGGCCGGTGCGCACGGAGTTCGGCAACGTCGCCCGGCGGGGCGAGAACTCACAGGGAATGCCGTCCCATCCCGCGTTTTACGTGCCCAAGGAGCAGGTTGTGGCGGAATCCCTGGCCGCGCTCGACCGCTACGCCGCGCGGGTCTATCCGGGACTCAAGACCGCCGTGGCCGCGCTCGTGTTATGCGCGCTGCCGATGGTGGTGTTGCGCTTCGCGCTGGGCTTTCGCCCGCGGAAGAACGGATAGATCCAGGTGGGGTTGATATATACCGCCGCCCATGGGACCAAGGTCGTAGTTGACACCGGGGGCCTCGATCTCTAGTCAAAAAGGGGTCCGGTTTCGCCCACGACGTGGTCGAAAACCTCCCGTCAGAACCTACTGCCTGTATGCCCTTTGGCAGGATTTCCCCCAACATCCGAACCAAGCGAAACGTCAATTTGAAAACCATTTCTCCCACACCCTCCCGCGTTTCAGCACGGCTCACCGAGGCCCGGATCCGGGCCGCTTTGATGGTGAGTCTTTGCCTCTGTGCCTGTAAGAAACCCGAAGTCGCCATGCCGCCACCGCCGGTAGTCGAGGTCATGGAAATCGTCACTTCGGAGGTCCGGCTTTCCTCGACGCTCATCGGTCAGTTGGATTCGCCGCAAAACGTCGAGGTCCGCGCGCGGGTCGAGGGATTCGTGGACAAGATGCCTTTCAAGGAAGGTCTGGAAGTGAAGCAGGGAGAGATCCTGTTTGAGCTGGATCAAAAGCCGTTTCTCGAAAAGCTGGCCGCCGCCACGGGGGCCTTGGGCGAGGCCAAGGCCGCGCTGAACAAATATCAGAAGGACGTGGACCGGCTCACCCCGCTTGCCGAGCGCAAGGCGATTCCCCAACAGGACCTGGACAACGCGCTGGCGTCGGTGGATGTCGGCGAGGCCGGAGTGATCACCGCCCAGGCCAGGGTGGAGTCCGCGCAGATTGACCTCGGCTATTGCGAGGTGAAGGCACCCATCACCGGACTCATCGGTGCCACGCAAGTCTCCATCGGCGAGCTGGTGGGGAAAGGCGAGCCCACTTTGTTAGCCACCATTTCCACACTCGATCCCATCTGGTTCTACTGCAATGTCAGCGAGGTGGAATACATCAAGGCGGAGGAAAAAAGCCGCGAGCTGGGCAGGGACATCGCCAGTCTGCCGCTCACCCTGATCCTCGCGGACGGGGTGGAGCATCCCGACCAGGGCCGCTTCGTCTTCATCGACCGCGCGGTGGATGTGAAGACCGGCACGCTGCGCATCCGCGCCGAGTTTCCCAACAGGAAAAAACTGCTGCGTCCGGGCATGTTCGCCCGGGTCCGTGTGGACCTCGGCACCCGCAAGGACAGCATCGCGGTGCCGCAACGGGCCATCGTGGAGCTTCAGGGAAAAAATTTCCTCTGGGTCGTCACGCCCGAGAACACCGCCAGCCAGCGGCCGGTCAAGGTCGGGGAGTTGCTCGATTCGAACGTCGTCATTCTCGATGGTCTCAAGCCCGGCGAGCGCATCATCGTCGAGGGCTTGCAGAAAGTTCGTGAGGGCGCTCCGGTGACCCCCATGACCGCCGCCCAGATGGCTGCGGCGAATCCCGCTCCCGCCGCCAAGGAGAAACACTCCAAGGAATAAACCGACATGGCCGAATTCTTCATCCGCCGGCCGATCGTGGCGATGGTCATCTCGATCGTCACCTGCATCGTCGGTCTCATTTCCCTGTCAAGGCTGCCGATTTCGGAATACCCGAACGTCAGTCCGACCTTGATCCAGGTCACCTCGACCTACCGCGGCGCCGCCGCCGAAGCGGTCATGGAATCCGTGGCCACTCCCATCGAGTCCAAGGTCAACGGCGTGGACAAGCTGCTCTACATCCAGTCCTACAGCGCCAACGACGGCAAGATGACGCTCAACGTCACCTTCGACGTCGGCACCGACGTGGACATCATGCAGGTGAACACGCAGAACCGCGTGGGCCAGGCGGAGGCCCAGCTGCCGGATGCGGTGAAGCGCGAGGGTGTCATCACCAACCGCTCCAGTCCTGACATTCTGCTAGCCATCGGCCTCTCCTCGCCGAAGGGCACCTATGACGGCGTGTTCCTCGGAAACTACGCCGACATCAACCTCGTGGACCAGATCAAGCGGGTCCGCGGCGTGGGTGATGTGAAGAATTTCACGGCGCAGGATTATTCGATGCGCATCTGGCTGGATCCCGAGAAGCTCGCTTCGCTCGGCATCACGCCGACGGATATTTCCAACGCGATCAAGGAGCAGAACGCCCAGTCGCCCGCCGGCCGGATCGGTGCGGAGCCCGCGCCAAACGGCCAGGAAAGCCAATACAACGTCCGTGCGCTCGGCCTGCTCAAGGATCCCAAGGAATTCGAGGACATCATCATCCGCTCCAGCGCGGACGGCAAGCAGGTGAAGATCAGGGACGTCGGCCGGGTGGAACTCGGCGCCCAGACCTACGATCTCCGCGCCCGCCTGAACAAGGCTCCGGCCGGCGCGCTCGGCGTCTATCTGGCACCGGGTGCCAACGCCCTGGACACCGCGGATAACGTGAAGAAAATTCTGGAGGAAGCGAAACTCCGCTTTCCGCCGGACATGGACTACGAGATCACGCTGGATTCCACCCTGCCGATCAAGGCCTCCATGGAATCCATCGTCCACACCTTGTTCGAGGCGATCATCCTCGTGCTCATCGTGGTTTACATCTTCCTGCAAAGCTTCCGCGCCACCATCATCCCGATGCTCACGGTGCCGGTTTCGCTGCTAGGGGTCTTCATCGCCTTCCCGCTGCTGGGTTTCAGCGTCAACACACTCACGATGTTCGGGCTGGTGCTCGCCATCGGTATCGTCGTGGATGACGCCATCGTCGTAGTCGAAGCCGTGCAGCACCACATCGAGCACGGACTCTCGCCGGTCGACGCCACGCGCAAGGCGATGCAGGAGGTGTCTGGCCCGGTGGTGGCCATCGCGCTCATTCTCTGCGCGGTGTTCGTGCCCGTCGCGTTCATGGGCGGGGTGACCGGCCGGCTCTATCAACAGTTCGCCATCACCATCGCGGTGTCGGTGATTTTCTCCGCGATCAACGCGCTGACGCTCAGCCCCGCGCTCTCCGCCCTGTTGTTGCGCAAGCCGACTCCTGGGAAAGGCCCGGTCGCGTGGTTCTTCAGGAAGTTCAACGCGTTCTTCGACTGGGTCATCGACCGCTACGGCAGGATTGTCGGCGGCCTGACGCGCAAGGCGACGTTTTCCATGCTTTTGTTAGTCATCGTCTGCGGCGGCATCTGGGGCCTCGGCAAGGTCGTGCCCGGCGGATTCATCCCGGACGAGGACAAGGGCTATCTGTTCGTGTCCATCGAGCTGCCGGAAGGTGCCTCGCTCCAGCGCTCGGACGAGGTGCTCAAGCAGGTTGAGGAAATCGTCAACAACACCCACGGCGTGCGTTCCGCCCTCGCGCTGAGCGGCATGAACATCCTGAACAACCTCAACGTCCCGAACGCCGCGCTGATGTTCATCGGCCTGGAGGACTGGGAGGAGCGCAAGACTCCCGAGCTCCACGCCAAGGCCATCGCCGCCCAATGGAACAAGAAGTTCGCGGCGATTCCCGCGGCGCGCGTGTTCGCTTTCGGCCCGCCGGCGCTGCCCGGGTATGGCAATGTCTCCGGGTTCACCATGCAGCTCCAGGACCGCTCGGGTGGAAGTGTGGAGCAGCTCGCCGCCATGGTCGGCCAGGTCCAGGCCGCCGCCGCCAAGCGACCGGAAATCGGCCGCTTGAGCACCACCTTCAATCCGGTGACGCCGCAAGTGCGCGTCGAACTCGACCGCGAAAAGGCCCGCACGCTCGGCGTCCCGGTGGACAGTGTTTTCCAAACCCTGCAATCCTATCTGAGCGGCCTTTACGTGAATGACTTTGTGAAATTCGGCCGGGTTTACAAGGTCTTCCTCCAGGCGGAACCGGAATACACCAGCAAGCCGGACGACATCGGGAAATTCTACATCCGCAACAACGCCGGTGGGATGGTCCCGCTCAGCACGCTGGTGACCGTGTCGAAAGTCTCCGGCCCCAACTTCGTCACGCGCTTCAATCTCTATCGATCCGCCGAGATGATGGGCGCGCCCGCGCCCGGTTACAGTTCCGCCCAGTCGCTCAAGGCGATGGAGGAGGTCATGGCCGCCATGCCGTCCAACGTCGGTTACGAGTGGTCCGGCCTCACGCTTCAGGAAAAGAAATCCGAGGGCCAGGCCGGCCTGATTTTCGGCATGGCGATCATCTTTGTGTTCTTGTTGTTAGCCGCGCAGTATGAAAGCTGGTCGCTGCCCTTCGCGGTGCTGCTTTCCGTGCCCACCGTCATCCTTGGCACCATGATCGGACTGCTGCTGCGGAACTACGAAATGAATGTCTACGCGCAGGTCGGTCTCGTCATGCTCATCGGTCTCGCCGCGAAGAACGCCATCCTCATCGTCGAGTTCGCGAAAATGAAACGCGACGAAGGCATGCCCACGCTGGAAGCCGCGCTCGAAGGCGCGAAACTCCGGCTGCGGCCGATTCTGATGACCTCCTTCGCCTTCATCCTCGGCTGCGTGCCGCTGATGCTCGCCACCGGTTCCGGCGCCGCCTCACGCGCCACCATGGGCACCGGCGTGGTGTATGGGATGACGATTTCCACCGCCATCGGGCTGTTCCTGATTCCGGTCTGTTATGTCTTCGTCCAGAAGTTCTCGGATAAGAAGAAAGACAAACCGGAGCCCGCACCCGCCGGACCGACGGCGCACTGACTCCGCTCCTCGGTTTCGAATCCTTACGGCTTCGTCCCGGTGATCCGGAATACCAGCGGAGACTCGGGAAGACGCGACGGCAACCGGATGTTGAGGGCGTTGTCGTCCTGGGTGAAATCGATCGATTCTTTCGACCCTAGCAGCTCGACACGGGTGGTTTTCCCTCCGCCGAGCGCTTTGATTGCGATGTCACCAGGTTTGCCGGTGAGGATGGCGTAAACCTGATCGCCCTTGCTGGTGAATCTCACCTTGTCCTCACCGAACTGTTTCCACGGGCGGGTGCCGTAGATCGCCTCGCCGTTCACATCGAGCCATCCGCCTATACCCAACAACGTATCCTGCTGCGCCTGTGGAATCGTGCCGTCGGCCATTGGCGAGAGGTTGAGCAGGAAATTCCCGCCCTTGCTCACGGTATCCACGAGCTGAGGGATGATGGATGCCGCCGTGGCGATTTTCATGCCCTCGGTGTAGCCCCAGGTGCTGCCGATCGGGTGATCCACCTGCCAAGGTCCCGGGCGGATGCCCGGCGGCGAGCGCTGGCCGATTTTCTCAAAGTCGATGATCGAGCCGACCTGTTTCGCATGCTCGCCGGTTGGCGCATACGCGAGTCCCTTGGTGCTGATGGAAACCTCCTTTTTCCAGAGAAGCGCCTGGTTGTAATAATGGGCGGCCACGCGGAGTTTCAGAGGGTCCAGCTCGCGGTTCTTCGCGCCGTTCACGCCGTTGTCGAACCACAGCATGTCCGGTTGGTACTTGTCGATGAGCTCGATGTTGCGCTCCACCCAGTCCGTCAGGAACTCCGTGAGCGCCGCCTCGCTGCGGTCGGCGTAGTGATAGATGTCCTTCCAGTCCGGGTCGAACAGATCGACCTTCGCCGCCCTGAGTCGCTCCGCGACCTCCTTCGACGGATTGATGAAAGTGAAGTTCTCGATGCCGTGGTTGGACACGCCGAACTTGAGCCCTTGTTTGCGCGTCGCGACGGCAAGTTCGCCGATGAGATCCCGTTTCGGCCCCATGTCCTTGGCGTCGATCTTCGTCAGTTCGCTGTCCCACAAGGCGAAATTGTCGTGATGCTGGGCGGTGGGGAGAATGTATTTCGCGCCCGACTTGCGGAAGAGCGTGGCCCAGTCGTCCGCGTTGTATTTCTCACAGGTGAACATCGGGATGAAATCCTTGTAACCGAACTTTTCCAGCGATCCGTATTTTTCCTCCTGCCACTTGAGCTGCGAGGCATAGAGGTGTTTCTCATACCACTCGTTGTGCTTGGCGGGCACCGCATATAGGCCCCAGTGCAGGAAAATCCCGAACTTCGCGTCCTCGAACCAGCCGGGCGTTTTGTAGTTCTTTTCGATGGATTCCCACGTCGCCGCAAACGGCCCAGCGGCGAGCGGAGTCCTCACCTTGGACACCGAGGCTTCCGAAATCGCCACTGTCGCGGGCGGTCCCATGACGCCCGGATCGAAGTGTTTCGTGTATTCCTCCTGAGCCCAGGCCGAAGCGGACAGCGTGGTGATCGCCCATGCGGTTTTTAGAATCATGGGGATAAAATGACGGTCCCGCGAATGCCCGTCATCTATTTTCCGACACCCGGTCGGGTTACAGATGGATAGAAACGGATGGTTGGAAAGCCGTCGGGAAAATGTAGTGGCGCGAGAGCCAAGGATGTTTTGTGATGTCATCCATCATGAAAACACCCTATGCCATCGGACTGGTGGCCTCCGCTGTCCTGATCACCGTTGCCATCGAGGAATCCCGCATTTCCACGCTTCGGCAACAGTTGAAAGTCGCGGAAGCCACCGAAACCATCGCGACTCCGAAAGCCGTGGTCGCGGCCTCCCCGGTTTCCGACGAAGCGCCCACCGCCCCGGTGCGGACCAAGAGCCGCCCCGCCGCGGTCGCCGCGGCACCACCCAAGGACGCCGACACCGCGGATGAATCCTTCGCCAAGACCGCCCGCAAGATGTGGGACAATCCGGCCGGGAAATCCATGATGAACCAAGGCGTGAAAATGGCGGTGGGCATGATGTATCAGGATTTCATCGACGGTCTGAACCTGACCAAGGAAGAGGGCGACTATTTCAAGAACCTGTTGGGCAAGGAGGTCGGGGATCAGCAGGAACTCGGCATGAAAATGCTGGGTGCCACCGCGGAGGAGCAAAAAAACCTGGCTGCGGAGTTGCAAAAGCGGGCCAGCGACAATGAAGCGGAGATCAAGAAATTTCTCAACAGCGACGAGGACATCAAGGCGTTCACCGATTACAAAAACCACCTGCCCGAGCGCCAGCAGCTCGACGGCATCCGTACCGCGATGAGCGGCAAGGGAGTGCCGCTGGATGCGGAAACGGAAACCAAGCTGGTCGATGCCATGTATCGTGCCAGAACGGAAGCCAAGACTCCGGATCTGTCCGGTCCGAGCGGGATGCAGGAAATGGCCAAGGGCAACATCGTCGAAAC
>JBEDKU010000047.1:0-10276 GCA_041172045.1 Verrucomicrobiota bacterium
CTACGACATAGGCCAGATCTGCGGCCGTTTTTCTCCGCTTATAGGTGATAGAGAGGCCGACATACGCCGATCTCCCATGCAGCAAATGCGGATTCGCAAGCTTAGGATTCATTTCGAGGGCGTACTCCATCAGATTGGAGAAACCATCCCCATCGGGATCGGCAGAGTCCCCGCTGATGACTTCCTGATTCAGCTCATCGGATGTGAAATACGACGACCTGAATATCGCCAGGCTGGCGGGCTGAAAATTGGCAATGAGCGTGCGGTTCTCGTTCACAATAAAAGTAGATGTCGGAGAAGTCCCCGTGGCGGTTCCACCCTCGCTCCATGCGGCGAACCCATATCCGCTGGAGGGCGTTGCGATCAAGGTCGCGCTGGTTCCGCCCTGGAACATCCCGGAGCCGCTGATCGTTCCGGCCCCTGCCGGCCAGGAGCCGGTCGAGATCGTGTAGGCCGTCAGCAACGGCGGAAGACCATCCAAGGAAACGTCGGTGAACGTCGAGAGGCTCCTGAGCGTGTCGGTTCCCGCGCAAACCGCCAGACCGGCTTGAGGAATACTGGTGAAAGTCAACGCCGTGCTTCCTACCTGCGTCCATGAGATATTGTCCTTCGAGTAAGAACCCGTGCACGTGCCTCCCACGTGCCCCAACTTGAGCCAGACCGGAAGAATCACCGCCGCCCCGGCCTGGACCGACGACGCGGTGCCGCCGGCGACCGCCCGAGACCGGAAGCTGATGATGCCGGCGGGGGAAACCGTGAGTGCGGCGAAAACAGCGCCGGTGTCCGTGCTGTCGCGCAACATCACTCCCGCCTGTGCACTGGCATGCGTGTTCTGCACCGCGGTCACCTTGGCAAGGATCGAGGGCGTGCTGGTAGTGGTCAGCGCGGATGTGAAGTTGAACTTGTCCGCGGTTCCCCCAATCAGGGTGCCACCTCCGGTCACCGTCCAGGCGGCACTGGAATAGGCAGCGGTTCCAGCCAAAGGTGGCGAGCCGATGTCAATGCTGCTCCATCCATCAGGAAGCAGGCTGGCGGTGATCGTGCCGGTCCCGCTAAAGGTGACCCCCTTGCCATTGAGTTGGGCCGCCGTGTAGGTGCCAGCCGGCATCACGGCGTTGCCGATACTCAAACGGGCGACTTTGACCACCGAGTTGTTGGTGACCGCCGAGCCGGTCGAAAGGGCCAATGGGCCGGAGCTGGTGAGGGCGCTCGGAAACGAAAGGGTGCCTGCCGCCAGATTGAGTTTTCCTCGGTAGCTGGTGGCATTGCTGATGTTCAGAAGCGTGGAACCCAAGGTGCCTGTTGTCCCGACGGCGTTGGTCAGAAGCAAATCGCCGGTGCCTTTCAGCGTCGTCACTTTTAGATTCACCCCACTCGCTGGATTGCCCGCGTTTCCACCGTTGGAAACTTTGGTGGTCCCCTGGCTATCGAAGGTGCCGACCGTAAGAATCTGGGTGAGGGAGGTGGAAACCGGAGCGATGCTGCCGCCGTAGGTGGTGAGTGACGGGATCCGGTTGGTGGGCATCCCTGAGGAGCCATAGTAGGATGTCAGCGCGATGTTGAGTTTCGCCGCCGCACCATCGAGGACGATGTTGTTTCCATCGAACGCCTGTTCCGGCGGATAGTAGGAATTTTTTGTACGCAGCTCGAAGCCATTGGTGTGAAAACGGTCGCCGATCGTGCCTCGGGAGAAGGCGGTGAGTTGAACCCCTCCCACCGGTTGGCTCCACCAAGTGGCATACGTGTTCCAATGCTGCGAGGAATTCTGGTTGGCCCGGAGATACCAATCTACTGGCGGAACATCCGTCCGGTCGTGAATCATGACCACCGCCGAACTGCTAGTTCCAACGGCATAACCGCTTCCCGACGTAAGGGTGATCACCACGCTCTGTTCGCCCTCATAGACGGCGTTGGGCAGGGGTGTCACATTGATCGTAGCCGATGTAGAGCCAAGGCTCAGGGGACCGGAGGCCATGGTGTAGCGCGTGCCATTGGCTCCCGTTCCGGTGATGGTGTAGCTGACTGAAAGCGGATCCGTCCCCGTGGTGGAGATGGTGAAGACGCCGGGCACGGCTCCCGTTTCGTAGGCTTCGGGGCTCGTCGCCTTCACCGTGACTACCGGCAGGGGACTCTCCGTGATGGTGATGGCTCCGGCGTTGGGCAGGGCATCGTATTGGATCGTTGAAGCGATCGCCGGAATGCATATCTGCTTGCTGCCCTGCACCACCACCGCGGCCTTCCACCCAACCGGCACCTGCGTCCTCACCGTCAGCGGCAGATCATACAAACTGCTGGTCGTCGCGGTCAGGGACAAGCTGATCTGGGTAGAGGTCGCGCCGGTCACCGCGATGGATGAGGCGTTGCGCTCGGTCTCGTATTTATGGGAGGAAATATGGTCGGTGATCCAGAGATCGCCCCGGTCCTGCCGGATCTTCAGGCCATCCAGCGCGCCGCGGTAGATATCCTTGTCGAATGCCCAAAAATCCTGGAACCCGAGGTCGGGATCACCTTCCGAAGTCCGGCGCTGCATTCCATGGGTGATGAAATACTGCATCCCTTTGGCTGTGATCGCACTATCGGCCAGCGCGAGGATGGGAGGGACGGTATTGATTCCGTAAACCGCCGCATGGGCGGCATCAAACGGCGGACGGCTGATCAGATTGTATTTTGCCAGCACGGCAGTCAGCTCGGCCCCATAACTGTACCAAGTCGTGACACCAGGCTGTCCGTAGGAAATGAGATGGGGATTCATGTCCCCCGGATAATGGATGCCCATGATCTTCTCCTGACATTTTCGGATCTGGTCATCCATGGCGATCAGAGTGGTGGTGTTGCCATGATCCCAGGTGTGATCCCCGTAAACCATGCCTTTCTGGGGAATCAGCGTTTCCCATTGTTGGGCGTTCCCGGTCCACTCCACTTTTCCGGGATTGACATAGAACGTCCCGATCATGTTGCGCTTCACCAATTCCGGTATCGCCACTTGGAACGCGCTCGGCAGGCTGTCGTCGAACATCAGCAGAAAGCACGCGGTCCTGTTGTCTTTCCAGCGCGCGACCTGGGAATCCCCCGTGGCGGCCTGGCTGGTCGGAGGAACGCCTGTTGCCAGCAAGGTGGCACATAGCAATGACAGCTGTGGTTTTTTCATGGAAATGGATTGATCAGAACAGCGGATGCCTACCGACGGCACCTATTGTTTCAATTTGAACAACCCGACATACCCCGCCCACAGCTCATTGGTCGCGGGATTGAAGCGCAGGATCTGGGGCCGGATATACGGGGTGTCTCCGGTGATTTCCTTCCAGGTCACGCCGCCGTCCGTCGTTTTATAGATTCCGCCTTCCGCGTCGCCGCTCCACACTGTCGAGGAGACCCAGATCGTCTTCGGATCGGCGGGATGCACTTCCAATCCGACGATGGAACAGTTGTTATCAAAACGGCTGATCTGGTTCCAGGTCTTGCCTTTGTCCGCGCTGCGCCACAGGTTTTTGCCAGAGGCGTAAACCGTCCCGTCCGCGGTGGTCATCACGTTGAACACATACAAGTCGTTGGTGAAGACGGACTGCCAGCTTTCACCGCCGTCCTCGCTTCGATAGACCCCGCCTTTGTTACCGAATCCGCCCCAATAGACGCGCCGGGTGTTGGTCGGATCGATGGCCAATCCATAATACATGCGGCGGCTGCCAGGCTGAGTGGCAAGTTGTTTCCAGTGATGGCCGCCGTCTTCCGACTTGAAAACGCCTCCTCCGTTGTTGCCGTCCGCGGGATCCCCGTCGAGTCCCAGATAGACAATCTTGGGATTGGAGGGGTCCACGACCAGCGCCCGCGCATAACCGCGGCCCCACATGGTGTTGGCGGTGGGGATGTAATCGGGCAGGCCGTCGGTGACAACCTGATAGGTTTTTCCCGCATCGTCGCTGACCACGACCCGGTTGGGGAACTTGTCCCAAGGACTGGCTGTGGCGATGATGCGGTCCGTGCCGCCGATGTTGTTCACGGCGACGCGCCAGTTGTGACCGCTCAGCTCCGCCGAATATTTGAGAGGCCAGAGCTGTTTCCAGCTTTTGCCGTGGTCCTCGCTCATGAGGGTTCCCTCGTCCATGGCCGTGGTGTAGGTCTTGTTCCCGCTGAATCGGATGTCGGTGATGCAGGAGATGTCCGCGCCTTTCATCCGCTCCTGCCACGTCAGCCCGCCATCCTCGCTGAAACAGCTGCGCCAGTTGACGCTGAGGTAAAGTTGCTTCGGGTTGAGGGGATTGATGGCCACATTGGTCGGAATGCTCAGCGGAGTGTCCGCGCCCATAGCAGGCAGCGTGGGGTCACCGGCGTAGTCGGCTTTCACGTTGGTGGAGCTTTTCCAGGTAGCCCCTCCGTCGTTGGACAGGTAGAATCCCCCGCCCCATCCATTCTGGCCGATGGCATAGACATCGAGGGAATTGGCGGGACTGACCGCGACTTCCCGATAGGAAACGGCGGGCGGCAGCTTTTCAGATAGTTTCTTCCAGGTCTGTCCCTGGTCCGTGGATTTCCAAATTCCGTCGTTCCAGAACGTTCCATAAATCACGTTGGAATCCGCGGGATCAAAACAAGCGCTGGAGGCTCTTTTGGGCGTGGCCAGCGCGGTCCAGGTGGCGCCTTTGTCCTTGCTGAGCACAAGACCCGAGTCTTCGGTCGAAGCGATCACCAACGAAGGGTCTTTGGCGGTCACAGCCACACTGTAGATCGAGCCTTGCGCGGGTTCGCCCATCCGGATGTTTCCGTAGCTCCTCAGGTCTTTGTCCTTGGCGAAATCTCGCAGGACGACCAGGACCGGAGCCTCGACCGTGCCGGTGATGCCATCCGCGGTTTTGGTGACCGCATAGGAAAGCGAGCCCAGGCTGGCCACCGCCGCTTGTTCGGGCAAGGGGCCGGAACAGGACATGTCCAGTCGGATGACCTTCGCCCATTCCGGGGTTGTGGAAACCGCGGCCGCCTTTTCCGGATTCTTTTTGGCGTATTCCGGATCGAGGATAAAATCCGCTCCTCTCAGAATCACGTCGCGCGCATTGTCGTCGGCGAAGAGATCCCGCAGGTTCTTGCTGCGGTAACTCAGGCCATCGCTGGTGCCGAGGGTGATGAAGGAATCCTTGGGAGTGGATTTGTCTCCTTTGAAATTCACGCTCAACCCGACCGCGGCCTCCGGCGCGAGGCCTGCGGGCCATTTCAACGGGATCCAAAAGCCACCGAAATACTGCGCATCGACTTTCCCGAACTGGACGCGGAGGCGGTTAGGATCCGCGCCGATGCCTTCCTTGGCATAGGCGACCTTCCAAGCCTGTCCTCCGTCCGTGCTCTTGAAAACCTTGCCCGCGGGACTTGCGGCGTAAATGGTGTTGCTATCGGATGGATCGACCGCCACCGACCGGATGCTCTTGTTTTTTTCACCGGTGATCCGCAACTGCTTGAGTCCGGTCTGCGGAAGCACCTGCCAATTGGCTCCGCCGTCGATGCTTTTGCACAGGCCGTCATCGGTGGCGGCATAGACGGTTTCCGGTTGGTTGGGATCCACCGCCAGGGAGAAAACGCCATACGCGGGGAGGCCTTTGTTGATCATGCGCCAGTTGCGCCCGTGATCCGTCGACTTGTAGACTCCCCCCACGTCACCCGCCAGATAGATCGTGCCGTCGCGTGTCGGATGGAAGACCGTGGCATAGTAAAAACCTCCGCCCCCCCAGCCACAGGGCTCCCAGTGGGCAGGAACTTTTTCGATCTCCGCAGCGCGGATCAGAGCGGTTCCGCCGAGGTTGAGTCCGATGATGGCGGCGAGCAGGAATGGATGACTCATGGTTTTTTGATGGATTTTTGGGATTTTTCGGCGCTGGCAGGCATTGTAGCCAATGATTCCTGCCCCTTGGGTGAGCTGACGAGAGCGCTTCTTGGAACCAAACGAAGTAGGCGTGAGCCCGGTCGGCCACAACAGGTGAATTCCTCAGGCAATCAAATTCACGGGGAATTGTTCAGACAAATGAGGATTCCCCGGCCTGCTGGGGCGCCTCAGCGGTTCATGGCGCGAGTGGCGGCGGTGCTTGGGCGCGGAGCGGGTCGCAAGCTCAGGCGGTAGCGCGAGCTCCAGTCGGGGTGTCCGGCGACGGAAAGCACGAGGACGAATTCGCCGCTGTCGGTGTCGGGCAGGACGGTGCGCACGGACGGGCCGGCGAGGGTTTGCTGCGGTGCGAGGGCGGTGAAGCGCCAACGAAGGAGTTCCATGGAGTGGCCGTCGCATTCGAGCGTGGCGATGAGTTCGCCGCCGGTTTGCGCGGCCGGGTGATCATTGAGGAGCCAAAGCTCGGCGCTGAACAACTCTTGGGCGTTCCACTGG
The DNA here is from genome assembly GCA_041172045.1 of Verrucomicrobiota bacterium. Lineage (GTDB taxonomy): Bacteria > Verrucomicrobiota > Verrucomicrobiia > Verrucomicrobiales > Akkermansiaceae > Luteolibacter. The sequence goes on from JBEDKU010000047.1 coordinate 6,359, forward strand.
AATTTGGGAATGCGCGCGCTGGCCAGCAGCGGACGGCAGGCAGATTGCACGGCGTAGTAGGACGGCTTGGGCGCGGCGGGGTAGTTGATGATGCTGTTATTGGCGGCGCTGGGCCACGGCTCGTTGTAGCACCAGTTGAGCGCCATCGAGCAACGCGGGGACTGGCGGCGCGCCTCCTCGAAGACGGATTTGTAGCCCTCGCACTGGAGCCATTCACCGCGGGCGACGAGTTGTTCGAGCGACTCGGCCTGGCCGAAGTAATGTTCGATGATGCCGATGCAGAGCCAGGAGGTCGGTTCCATATCCCAGGCGTTGAAGGCGTGGTGGGTTTCCCAACTCGTGCCGGGCATCGGCGGCCAGAGCTCGGCCTCGGGAATGAAGTTCTTCAGGTAGGCGACGGGCGAAGGACCGGGGCAGCCGAACTCGCTGTAGGCGGTGTTTGCGGAGCCTTGGAAAATTTGGAAAATGTCGCGGCCTTGTTCGTCGCGAAAGCGGTAGTCGCCGTGACCCATGCCGTCGATCGGCGCGGTCGGAATGAAAGGTGTGGAGCGGTCGAGATCGAAGCAGTTGCGGTTGAGCAGGCGCAGCGGGTGCGACTGGTCGTCCATGCCGGACCACGCGTTGAAGAGTTCGTTGCCGCCGCACCAGAACCCGAGCGAGGGATGCTGGCGGACGCGGCGGATGATGGCGCGGGACTCGCGGTCAAGGTCCTCCAGGTAGGCTGGCGAATCGGCGTAGTCATTACAGGCCAGTGGGAACTCTTGCCAGACGAGCAGGCCGAGCACGTCGCATTGCACGAAGAAGCTTTCCTTGGATACCTGCGCGCCGCCCCAGCAGCGGAGCAGGTTGAAGTGCGCGTCGCGAGCGAGTTCGAGCAGCGGGCGGTAGGTCTCGGCGGTGATGAGGCCGGTGAAAATTTCCGGCGCGACCCAGTTCGTACCGCGGGCGAAGAGGCGACGACCGTTGAGCTCAACCGTGATGGGCGGGGTGCTGCGGGATTTGGGAAATCCCGCGGGCTGCTCCCAGGCGCCTTCATGCATGACGAGGCGCACGCGGCGGAAACCGACGCTACGAACGAGCATGTCGGCACCGGGCGCGGTTAGCGTGACTTCGAGTGTGTAGAGCACGGGTTCACCGTGATCGTGTGTCCACCAGAGTTGCGGCGAATGTAGCGTGCCGGAAGGCTCGGCGGATTCGAGGACGACGCGGCCCTCGGGATCGCGGAGCTGCCAGGTAAAAGCGGACGCCGCGCTCGTTTCGACAGTGACGGCGATGTGGGCGGACGAAAAATCATCGGCCAGTGTGTAGTTGAAATCCACATGCCGCAGATACGCGTCGGGGCGCACGGAAAAACGGATGTCTTCGCAAAGGCCGAGCGTGATCAGGCGCGGGTGCCAGTCCCAGCCGTAGCTGACGGCGGGCTTGGTGACGTGGGCGGCTTGCGAACGGTCGGCGGGCAGGGCCTGACGTTTGGGCGCGGGATGGATTAAAATTTCAAGGAGGCTACCGGGGGCGGCGTCAGTGAGGTCGAGTTCGAACGGGGTGCAGAGGCCGGTATGGGTGCGCACGCGACGGCCGGCAACGCGGAGCTCGGCGTGATAGTCGAGTCCGCCGCCGGAAACGATGAGACATTCACCGACGGCGAGTTTTTCCGCGGGAACGGTGGTGCGGTAGAGCCAGAAGTCGTTTTCGAGACCGTCGTAGGCGCGGACGTTTTGGCCGAAGTTGAGGTCGGGCAGGTCATGCGCGCGGGCCCAGTCGGTTTGCACCGCACCGGGGACGCTCGCGGGTATCCAGTCGGCGGATGCGGGGACGGCGTCGGCGGACGACAAGCGGGCGAGCTGCCAGGGGGCGGAGGGTAATGAACGGGTGGTCATGTGATGAGGGGCGGACTCAGTTGTTCACGAAGAGCACGTCCACATCGGCCAGCACGGGTATGGTGACGGCGTGAAAGTGGACGATAAGGATGGAATCGCTATACCAATGGTTGATCTGCGACACGCAAGCCGTGTTTTCGGGCACTGGATATTTTTTCGTTAGAGTCTCACATGGGTGCGGTCGCTCCGAGACAGCGACAAGGTCTGACCGTGGACGGAAGCGGCGACACGTCCACCGGAAGCTTCCTGATTCCATCCTAGTAACCATTGAGGCATTCCTCAGGACCGCCATCCGCGTTAAAATGCGCCTCCGGATAGTTGCTCCAGGTCATTTGTTATTATTGGACTGGTGGCCACACCATGGGTCTTTTAGATGCGGGCGCTTCATTTGACTGACGGAGCTTGCGGCGGAAGATTTATCGCTATCCTAGTCGGGTGCGATGCGAAATTCACCCGGTATTTAAAATCACAGAAGATTGTTTAAACAACCCTGCCTGACGAATTCCTCCACTGTCTCAGTCATCGGCTAAGCCGTGATGCCTGGCTCCACCGATCCTACATCAAAATGTCCAGTGACGCGGAAATCACACGATTGCGGGACTACTTTATCCAGTATAACCTAGACACCGAGCTAACTATAGAAAACCAGCCCGCATGATGCAGTCTCAGCCTACCTGACCTTGCCGCCTTGTATTCATTCTTGACATCACCCCACTGAACACCCACCAGTTCTATCAATCCGCCACATTCCGTTACCTTGGTTCGGTTTAGCCACTATGCGGCCGGTTTTTTTAGCGGGATCGCTTTTTACAGCACCACCTCGACCTTTGATAATAGCCCATTACAAAATCCATTCATGAAGACCCACTTCCTGCTCGCCCTGGTGATTCCTCTCCTGACCCACCCGTCATGGGGGAACGTCACGCTTCCTGCCATCATTTCAGACCACATGGTGCTGACAAAAACCGCCAAAGTGCCGATCTGGGGAAAAGCGGATCCCGGCGAGGGAGTCACCGTGACCTTCAACGGGCAGTCCGTTAAATCCAGCGCGGGCGGGGATGGCAAATGGACGGTCACGCTGAACCTGAAGGACTCGGGTGCAGGTCCGTTCGAAATGACCGTCGAAGGGAAGAACAAGCTGACTCTCGCCGATGTCGTCGTCGGGGAGGTATGGGTAGGTTCGGGGCAATCGAACATGGAAATGGCGCTGAAAAATACGAACGACGCAGCGCAGGAGATCGCCCGTTCCGCCAATCCGATGCTCCGGCAGTTTCTGGTCAAGCGGAACGCCACGCAGGAACCGCAGGATGATGTCGAGGGCGGGTGGGTCGCAGCCGACCCCACTACATCCGGCGAGTTTAGCGCGGTCGGATATTATTTCGCCAAAAATCTCCAGAACGAACTGAACGTTCCAGTGGGGCTGATTCACACGTCCTGGGGGGGCTCGCCGTCCGAGGCATGGACCAGCGTCCCGGCAATCGACAGCGTGCCGGACCTCAAGGCCTCGCGCGAACGCCTCTGGAATGCCATCAATGAATATGACGGCAAGAAAAAGACGTTTGTGAAGGCGATGGAGACATGGATCAGGGAGAACGCACGCGAGGACAAGCCGGTGGCCAACGAAGCCACGTATGCTGGGGAGAATGTCCCGACCGAAGGCTGGACCAAGGTCACCCTGCCGGGATTGGTGACAGCCAAAGGACTCCCCGAGGCGGGGGCGGTCTGGTTGCGCAAGGAGATCGACATTCCATCGAAAAAAGGCACGATCTTTCGGCTCTCACTTCCCATCGACGGATTCGACCGCGTGTATTGGAATGGTGAACTGCTCAAGGAAACAACCTATCGAGATTTCCCAAGCGCGGGATACGTGCGTATCTATGGCCCCTATGACCTCCCCATGTCCAAAGTCAGGGAGGGCAGGAATGTTCTTGCCATCCGGCTCTACCAGCCCGCCGGTCCGGCCAGGTTCACCGCGGTCCCACGAGCCGGCCAGACTTCCCTCGAGGGTGAATGGCTGGCCCGGACGGAATACGGGTTCCCG
>JBEDKU010000048.1:0-5909 GCA_041172045.1 Verrucomicrobiota bacterium
CTTCAGAGCACGGGCCTTCGCCTCGGCAGCCCCGGTTGTGTGCATCCCGACAATGAATGGATGACCGCCTTCATGAAGGGTGTCGATCAGCGCGGCTTGCGCGTGGATTTCGTCTGCATGCACTCCTATGGCGGACCCGGTGCCGACTCTCTGGTGAAGCGCCTCGAAAAGGTCCACGCGCTCTATAAGCGCCCCATCTGGATCACCGAGTTCGCGGTGGCCGACTGGGAGGCGAAATCACCCGCGGAGAACCGCCACAAGCCCGGAAAGATCGCCGACTTTGTCGCGAAGTTGCTGCCGAAGCTCGAAGCGATGGACATCGTGGAGCGCTATTGCTGGTTCCACAGCGGGATCAGCGGCAATGCTCTTGGCACCTCAGCGCTCTTCAATCCCGACGGCTCGCTCACCGTGGTCGGCGAGGCCTACCGCTCGGTGGGTTGAATGACGCGGCAAGCCACTACCGGTCTGGGGCTCGGCGGGGGACTGCTACGTCGGCAGCAACAGGCGGAGTTGAAGCCGAATCAACGGGCAAAGCAGCTCACCCGGAACACCGCGGCGGGTGCGCCGTGGGTGCCGAGGATTCTCAACGTGAGACGTTTTGTGGTGACCGGCTCGTGAGATCGCCACTCATGAATCGCTCCACGGTGATCGCGGACCGAGTGGACGATTTCACCCTTGTCGCCTAACAAATCGAAATCCTTTACCATGAACGGCACCACTTCTTCCGGATGCGTCATGAGCACCGACTCCATCGGGTGATCCCAGTCGGGATCGAATTCAATCCGTATGCGGCCGAGTTCCACCGGAGCGTCCCAATCGAGGCGCAGTTCCGGGTTTGGATCGGCGGGATCGGCGACCCAGGCGTTTGGAGCGTCCACTGGACGGGACGGGCCGCCGATGACATTGGTCGGGCCGAAATGATCGATGGGCGGATCGAAGGTCATGGCGAGATTGAGCCCGTCCGGGCGGCGCTTGGGCAGCCAGAATTCGAAGCGGTCGATGCCGATGTCTGCTGGCGGTTCCTGCACGCTGGAGCTGGCGACCGCCTTGTTGAAAGCGGTGGTCGCCGCCAGCACACCGGTTAGGCGGGTGTCACTGAGCCGGACCCGGACCGATGGATCTTCGCAAAGTTTGATGAAATGATAGCCGTCCTTCCCGACCGGAGTGGCAAAGCGGGCGGTGAGCGTCGACTGTCCTTCGCTGAACGGGATGTTGATCGCTTCGACCAGCTCCTCTGGCGTGAAATTTCCGGATTTTTCCGAACGCCGCAGTTCGACGCGCAAGGCCCCGGTCTGCTCGGCGGAGACTTCTATCGAAATGGTTGGGCGCGTCCCGGCGCTCAGGGGGACCAGCATCGCCCAGTTGCTGTCGAGGCGGACCCATGCATTGTTGGGCGTCAGCTCGGAAAGGATCAGCCGCGAACTGGCGCTCGCGGTTGCCTGTGAGGCAAGGTCCGTTGGATCTGCTAACGTTTTCCCTGGGAGAAATTGTCCGTCGCGCTGGAGCCGGAGTTGGAGTTCTCGCAAACGCTCGCCGGATGATAGATCGGCCGGCAGACAGCCTTGCTCAAGGCAAAGCGCCGCAGCGGTGCCGACGGCCTGGCCGCCCGCGGCGCAGGTGGCCATCACGCGGGTGGATCCGAAGGCGACGTGGGTCGCGCTGATGATGCGCCCGGCAAGTAACAGATTCTTGATGTTACGACTGTAGAAACAGCGCCAAGGAATGCCATAGACGCCCTTCGAGTGCCACTGGGTGCAGCCGTTTTTCTCCGAGTAAACGCCATCCGCCGGATGCAGGTCCACCGCCCAGCCGCCGTGGGCGACGACGTCATCGAACTCGCGTTGTTCGACCAGATCCTGCTGGCGGATCAGGTAGTCGCCTTCGAAGCGGCGGCTCTCGCGTTTGCCGGGGACATGACCGACCCATTCCAGCGTCATGGTTTCCGCCTCGGGGAAATTCCCGGAGTTTTTGATATAGTCCCACACTCCATAGACCACCTTCCACAGCTCCCACTTGATCTCCTCGGTCTGATGGATGGTGTCGAGGCGGCCGCCGTATTCGAGCCACCAGAAATTGCAGCCTTGCATGTTGGTGTTGAACTGCCGGTAGCGCGGGATCTTGGTGATGTCCTTCAAGGCCCAGCTCGGCGCCACGAACTTGACCGGCACGCCGACGTCCTTGGTGGAGAAATACATCGAATGACCCAACAGTTGGCCGTATTCGGCATCCGGCGCGAAGCCCTCGCCGAACTCCTCTTTCGACTCCGCGCCCATCCGGAAAGCGGCGCCGGCCATGAAGCCGACCAGTCCGTCGCCGGAGGCGTCGCAGAACAGCGGCGCGCGCAGCACGTAGCGGGTGGAGTTCTGCGGACAAAAGGCATGGACCGCCGAGATCGTGTCGGGGTCGCTCTTGTCCAACTCGTAAGCCGCGGTGTTGAGCAGCAGCGTGAGGTTTTCCTCCCGGATGCATTTCTCCAACAGAATGGTGTCGAAGATCAGTCCGTTGCCCTGGCGGTTTCGATAGAGGTTCTCCTCGAGTATTTCGTTGAGAATCCCGCCCTCGCGCGACCAGCGGTTGTTGTTGCCCATGTGCGATGTCGCGCCCAGGACCCACAGTCGGACCTCGCTGGAAGCGTTGCCGCCGAGAACCGGACGGTCCTGGACGAGCACGGTTTTCACCCCGTGGCGGGCGGCGGCGATGGCGGCGCTTACCCCGGAGAGGCCGCCACCGACGACGACGAGGCCGGCGTCGATTTCGACGAGATTCAGGGAGCGTTTGTTAGCAGGTGCTTCGATTAACATGGTGAAATCAGGTTGGAGTGTGGCGCGGACGATGGATGCCACCGACCCAGAGGAAAATCAGGGCGAGCGGATGGAGGAAGGCCATGGCGAGGAACCACGGGCTGTATCCCTTGCCGGTGACCATTTCAAGCAGCGGTCCCATGATTTTCTGGAAGCCGATATCAAGAAACCCGGCGGCTTTGGTGGACGGACCGGAGACCATGGCCGCGACGATCATGTTCATGATGATGCCGCCGATGGTGCTTCCCGCCGCGACGACGCTGAAGATGGTGCCGAGCGAGTGCTTGGGGGAAACGTCCACGATCAAGGCGCTGATGTTGATCAACCAGGAAAGCGCGGCAAACACGGCGACGGCGGTGAAGACCATGGCCATCGGCAATCCACTGACGCTGGAGACCAGGGGCGAGACCGGCATGATGCAGGCGCAGCCGAGCATCACGGCGAGGCGCGCTTTTACCGGAGACATTCCGCGTTTGATGAGCAGCCCGGAAAACCAGCCGCCCGCCAGCGAACCGACTCCGGCGGCGGCGTAGACGATCCAGGTGATGGTCAGATCGGATTGGGCGACACCGCGTCCGGTGTTCAGATACTTGGCGAACCAAAATTGATAGAAATACCAGACGGGGTCGGTGAGCAGGCGGGCGAAAAGCAGCAGCCATAGCGGCTTGAACCCCAGAACCCGGCACCAGCTCCATGCGGGTTCGTTCGCCTCAAGGTTGTCCTTGCCGCCGTCTTCGATGAGTTCCAGTTCCTCCGCTGACAAGAAACGGCTTTGGCGTGGCTGGCGGTAGAGCAGGAGCCACGGGATGACCCAGAGGAAACCCGCGAGGCCGGTCAAAAGAAACGCCATCCGCCAACCGGTTCCGTGGCCGAACAGCGCGTTCACCCATGGCAACTTGGCGGCATAATCATACTCGGCGAGTGGAATGACGATGTAGGGAGCGAGGGTCGCGCCAATCGTCGCGCCCATGGTGTAGAAGCCGATGGCAAGCGCCCGCTCGCGCGAGGGAAACCACTCCGAAACAATCTTGGAAGCGGCGGGCCAGATGCCGGCCTCGCCAAGTCCTAACGAGAAACGCATCACACTCACCGACCTCATGCCTTGCGCCCATGCGGTGACGACGTTGGAGAGCGACCACCACAGCACGAAGAGCAGGGTGCTGTTGCGCGTGCCCATGCGGTCAACCAGTTTGCCAGAAACCAGGTAGGCGATGGTGTAGGCGATGAGGAAAATGTTGACGATGTTTGCATAGTCGCGGTCATCGAGACCCAGATCCGCCTGGATGGTCGGCGCGAGGGCGGACAATGTTTGGCGATCCACATAATTCAGCACCGCGGCCAGGAAAACCAGGACGACGATCCACCAGCGTAAACCTCGGATTTTCATGAGTTAGGGTGCTTTCCGGGTGTGACGGTCGAATTCGAAATAGGCAAGGCTGAGGCACCAGGCGGCAGCGTAGTTCACCCAGCCTTCGGGATGGCGGGAAGCTCCCTCCGGATTGAAGGGGAACATCTCGCTGCCGGGAGCGGAGGAAATCGAGCCGCGGCAGAGTTCGAGCCGGGCGCAGACGTTGTCTTTGTATCCCACCGGCCAGCCGCGCTCGATCCCGGTGAATCCGGACTCCGGCTTGTGGGGGGCGGCCGCAAGGCGCGGGTTGCGGCCGAAGACCGCGTCTGCATGGGAAACGGCGAGTTCCCGCAGGCGCGACTTCAGCGCCGGGTCGTCGATCACCCACGAGGCCGCCAAGGTGATGCCCGGCGTGCCTACCCAGTTCCCGACATCGTTGAGCTTTGGAATGGTCCAGTGATCGCCATCGTCGTAGCGGCGGACGTCCCACATGTTGGCCGAACGCTTCGCCGCGACTTCGGCCCAGGCGGTGATCTTTTCCTTCAGTCCGGCCGGTGCTTGGTCCGGATAATTCTGCAGCAGCCACACCAGGCTCGGGACGGTGCGGTGCTCGCTCATTCGCTGGCCCTTGGTGGTGCGCGGGTCGTTCCAATCGAGGTTTTTCACGATCCATTCCGCCTGCTTCACCGCGGCGGTTAGGTAGTGGTCCGGATCGGCGAGGCCGTCGCGTTTGGCGATCTCATGCATCAGGAGGTTCGGAATGATCGAGTGCCCCGGCGCGTGGCGGCCCTTGTAGGGATGGAGCAGGCCGCCCACCGGATTTTTCCCCTCGATCTGATCGACGGTTAGGTAGGTGGACGGATCCCACCATTTTCCGACCTCCAGGGAAGGAGCCCAGTTTTGTTCACAAAATTCGCGGCATTTGTCGTAGAACGACTGCGGCAACCATTGTTTCAAGGTAGGCCAGGCCCACACGACATAGGCGACCTGTTCGACGGTCTGCGGGTGGATCTGGCGTGGGTCCGGGTCTTTGCTCGGGTCTTTCGTCGCGGGATTGACGAGGTAGTAGCCCGCCCCCCAGTGGATCAGCTTGACCACGTCCGGCGCGTCGGCGGCGGGTGGGTCGAGTTCCGTGAAATATTTCCTAACGGAGTTCATCACGCCCTCGCTGCATGGGTTTTTCGCGTCGAACTTGAACGCGGGATCCAGCACCCGCTTCTTGTCCGCTTCCCAGTCGATCTGCCTTGGCATCGCTGCGATCCGCGCGGGGTCGGCGCGCCGGAACATGACCAGCGCGGGCAGAACCGCATCGTAGTAGGTTCCGTCGCGCCATGGGCAGCCGCCGAAAGCGCTCGGATGAGTCCCCAGCACCGATCGCGAATCGATCAGGAAATCCACCGCAGGTTGCCAGAAGAGATCCTTCCACAGATTTGCTTGGATCAAAAAGGGATCGCTGGTGCCCGGCTTGAGCGAACCACCGCGCACTTCGATCAGGTATTCCCCGGCCGGCGCGTCGAACGCCGAGAAGTCGCCAATCTTTCCGCGGATCACCGAACGAAACAACGCGTCGCCGCCCGCCGCGGCACGCACGATGAAGGCGCTGCCATCGTCTGATAGTGGTGCGGTGAACCGCTTCGGCCGTCCGGCTTCGTAGCCGACCTGGTTGACGACGATCAGATGGGCGTCGCGCGCCATGGGCGGAAGTGGCGGCTCGGTGGCCGTTTCTGCCATCGCCGAACTGATCCAGGCTGCCAGAACGA
>JBEDKU010000049.1:0-5896 GCA_041172045.1 Verrucomicrobiota bacterium
CTGGGTGAAAGTCTCCGGCACCATGCGCTTTCTGTTGGAGGAGGGCATCATTCAACCGGTTTTGTTAGTCGAGCGGGTCGTTGCGGCCGAGCCGCCGTATGAAGAGAGCTTCATGAGGAAAAAGTAATTTTGAAGAAGGAATCCCATCCCCATCCGGAAGGCCACGTGCTGGTGCCCGCCGCCGCGATCGGCTCGCTCTCGATCCTGCTCGTCGCGGGGCTGAGCGCGCTGGGTATCCTCGACCGGGTGGACCTGCTGATCGGCAGGCTCGCCTCCAACGGCAAGGCCGGCGCATTTCCCAAGGCGCTTCCCGAGTGGTCGGTGTGGCTGGCGACCGTCATTTTCGCTTTCTGGCTGGCGTTCGCGATCCTCAGCGTGGCGGGGACCTGGCGGCGCGTCGTTTTATGGATCACCGCGCTGGTTCTCATCGCGGGGTGGGCCCCGGTGCTCAGCCTCGCCGCGCGCTCCCCGGATATCGGCGCGCCCTTCATTGCCGTGCTGTGGTCAGGCATCTGTGCTTTGGTCTATGCCGGAAACCACCGGATGGCGTGCGACGTGATCAAGGAACCCACCACTGAAAACTCCCATGCGGCACGTTGATTTCCCGGAACCCGTCAAAGCCCTCATCGGCGAACTCAAGCGCCTCCCCGGCGTCGGTCCCCGCAGCGCCGAGCGCATCGCCGTCTGGCTTTTGCAAAGCCCCAAGGCGAATCCCACGCCGCTCGCCGACGCTTTGTTAGTCGCAAAGGACACGGTCCGTCCCTGCCCGGCGTGCGGCTTCTTCGCCACCGAGTCCGGTTGCGACGTATGTGACGATTCCTCCCGCGACGACCGGATCCTGTGCGTTGTCGAGCAGGCCACCGACGTCCTGCCACTCGAGCGCTCCGGCGCGTTCCGCGGCCGCTACCACTGCCTCGGCGGCAAGCTTTCCCCGCTCGACCGCGTGTCGCCCGAGGACCTGCGCATCCCGCCGCTCATCCGCCGGATCGAGGCGGCTCCGGAGGAAATCGAAGTCATCCTTGCGCTCGGTTCGGACGTCGAAGGCGAGGCCACCGCCAACTACCTCGCCGAACTGCTGCGCGGCCGGAATTGCAAGCTCACCCGCATCGCCCAAGGCCTACCCGCCGGCGGCGGACTCGAACATGCCGACGGACTCACCCTGCTGCGGGCCATGCAGGGCCGCCGGAACCTGTAATCCAGCCGATTTCAACCGACAAATCCGGTTGTCATCCTCGTTTTCAATTGATACAAGCCCTAGAAACCCGTGCGCAACTTTTCCTCCACCTTCCCGCTTCGGTCCCTGCTTGCGGCAGTCGTGATGGCCGTCATGGCCATGGGCACCGCGAGATCGGCCGTGGCACCCGCCGGATGGGATGTCACGAAAATCGACGGCCGCGAGTATGTCTCCGTCGAGAGCGTCAAACGCTTCTACAACTTCACCAAGCTCACCCGCACCGGCGGCAACGTCGTTCTGGAGAATGCCAAGGTGGAAATGAAGCTCAAGATCGGCGGCAACGAGTGCCTGATGAACAACGTGAAATTCGTGTTCAGCCACGAGGTCGCTAGTGTTGGGGAAAAGATCTACGTTTCTCGGATCGACCTGGCGAAGCTGATCGATCCGGTTCTCCGCCCGAATTTCATCCAGAACGCCGGCGATTTCCGCACCGTCATCCTCGATCCCGGCCACGGCGGAAAAGACCCCGGAGCCACCAATCCCTATGGCACCGAGGCGAACTACAACGTCAAGGTCGCCGGCCTCGTCAAAAAGCAACTGGAGGCCAAAGGCTTCAAGGTCGTGATGACCCGTAACAGCAACCTCTTTCTATCGCTTCAGGAGCGCGTGGAGTTCGCCAACGCCGTGAAGGAAAACGCGATTTACGTGAGCATCCACTTCAACTCCGGCGGCAGCGCGGCCCGCGGCATCGAAACATTCACACTCTCCCCGCCCGGCGTCCCCCACTACGACAGCAACTTCAAGGCCGCCGACCTCCAGACACGCGCCGGAAACGAACACGACTCGGCGAACATCGCGCTCGCCACTTCCGTCCACGGCTCCATCCTCCGGCGGCTGGGCAAAAATACCTTGGACCGTGGCATCAAGCGCGCCCGCTTCAGCGTGCTTTCCGGTGTCCGCCACCCCGCGATCCTGCTCGAAGGCGGCTTCATGAGCCATCCCTACGAGGCACGGCTGATTGAAAACGAGGACTATCAGAAAGCGGTCGCCGGCGGCGTGGTCGATGCCGTCACGAAATACCGCTTCGCCGTCAGCCGCAAGCCGGCCGTCACGCCGCAGAACTGATATTTCGACCACTTCTCTTCACTTCGATGTTGAGCGCTCGATGTTCGATATTCGATGTTCAATGTTCCCCAAAGATCGCCTCGGTCATCCGCAGCGCCTCCAGATTCGGCCGGACGGCATGCACCCGGTGCAGCAGTATTCCTTTTTCACGGGCGCTGGCCGTGATCGCGACCGTCGGCCATTCCCGTGCGTCCAGCTCGTCGGTGCCGAGGATCTTCCCGATGAACGACTTCCGGGAAACGCCCAGCAGCAGCGGCCGCCCGGCGATTGAAATTTTTTCCAACGACCGAAGCAGCTCCAGATTGTGCGCCAGCGTTTTTCCAAAGCCGATGCCGGGGTCGAAACACAACGCCGCGGCATCGATCCCCGCCGCCGTGAGCGCAGCCAGCCGCTCGACGAAAAACGCCCTCACCTCCGCCACCACGTCCGAGTAGTGCGGTGCCGCTTGCATCGTCCTCGGAGTCCCCTGCATGTGCATCACCACCACGCCGCAGCCGGACCGGGCGCAGACACCCGCCATTTCCGGATCCGCCAGCAGGCCGCTCACGTCGTTGACGATGTCCGCCCCGGCTGCGAGTGCCGCCTCCGCGACCGCGGCCTTGGAGGTGTCGATGGAAATCAGCCCGTCCCACTCCGCCCGCAGCGCCGCGACGACCGGCACCGTGCGGGCGATTTCCTCCTCCGCCGGAACCTCCCTGGCGCCGGGCCGGGTCGATTCCCCGCCGATGTCGATGATTTCCGCGCCCTCGGCGATCATCCGCCGGGCGTGCTCCAGCGCGATGGTGGCATCATCGTGCTCACCGCCGTCCGAGAACGAGTCCGGCGTCACGTTGAGAATCCCCATCACCTGAGCCTTGTCCGTCAGATCAAGCGCCGCCCGTCGTGTTTTCCAAATCATCGGTTAAAATTGGCGGCTTGCAGCGTCCGCGCGAGGTGCTTACTTTGTGGCTTATGAACCGACTGGCAACCTGGAATCTCCGTATCATCGCCGCGGGACTTCTGTTTTCACTCACTTGCCACGCAAGCGATATCGAGTCCGTGGATGGACCAAACGTCCGCATCATGAAGATGGAGGATGGCTCGCGCGCGGTGTTTGTCCGCAGCCCCGACAGCCGCACTCTCACCAAGAAGACCGTCTCGCCGAATGGAGTGCTCACCATGCTCACCACTTACCGCATGGATGCGAACGCCAATCCGCTGAGCTGCAAGATCAAGGACGGCCAGGGCAACGAGATGTTCAAGGTCAGCTATGGCTATCACAAAGTCACCGGACTGCTCGTCGAGGAGCTGATGTTCGACTCCCGCGTCAAGCGCATCAACCCGGCTAACGGCAAGGAGCTCCCCGTGCAAAAGATCGTTTACCTCTATGACGCGGAGGGCAAACGCAGCGCTCCCATCGTTTACAACCTGCTGCCCGGGAAGACCTTCGAGCAGGTGTTCGGCGTGAAGTCCTCCGCCATCGAATCGAATCCCTTCAAGAGCGGGGAGCAGTGAGCTAACGATTTTTTCTCTCGTGCCCTCGCCACAAACCTTGCTGCCCTGGCTTCTCGGAGGCGTCGTCGGCGCGGCCGGCATCCTCCAGGGCCTGCACTGGCGCTCGTCCGCCGGCACCGCCGATCTGGCGGAACTCGAAAACCAACTCCGCATCGCCGGCGAGGAAAACGCGATGCTCAAGCGCGAGAACGAATCGCTCCGCTCGCTCGCCCAAGGAGGCGGCGAACTGGCCGTGCCGCAGGAAATCATCGACCGCGTGGAAAAGGAGTTCGGCCTGCGATTCCTATCCAGCCCGGTGCTGCACCGCATCGCCGGCGAGGAACTCCGCGACCGCATCGCCGCCGCCATCGAGAGCCGCTTCGGCCCGTCCGGTATCGACGACCGCCAGGAATCTTACAAACTCATCGGCTGGCTGCGTCCGGAAGATGATTTGTTAGCCCAGCTCACCGCCGACCGCGCGATCGGCGCGCTCGGTTGGTTCGACGACGTCACCGGCGAGGGCTGGGTCACCGATCGCTTTGAGTTGAAGAACATCCCGGACCAGGCCGCGCTCGTCCGACTGCTCGGCCGCATCCTTTTCCATCAGAATTTCCCGCCGCCACCCGGCTACCCCGGCGACGACGCCGCCCGCGCGCGGGAAGCGCTTCACCAAGGAGCCGCCGCCGGTTCCGAGTCGCGGTTCTACGCCGCCAACGCCCGCGCCATCGGTTTCATGCCGATGAAGGAAAACGTGGAGGCCGCCCAACTGATGGCCAGCCTTTCCCCGTTTCTGCGGGGCCTCACCACCTTCCCCGTGACCGAAGGGAAGGCCTTCGCCGACACGCTCTACGTCCAGGGCAACGACCCGCTGCACGCCGCATTCCGCAACCCGCCGCAGATGACCCGCGTCATCCTTTTTCCCGCCCAACCCGCCACGGAACCGATGGCCTTGCAACTCCCCTCCGTTCCCGAAGAACCCTTCCTCACCGAGGCCGCCGGGATGCTCGGCCTGCGCCTCTGGCTCGGCGATTCCGAAGGAGCTTCTGAAATCACCGCCGCGTGGAAAAACGACCGTTACCTGCTGTTTCCTGACGGTGAGGAATCCTCCGCCGTGCTCTGGGACATCGAGTTGGAAAGCGCCGCCGCCACCGATCGGCTCCAAGCCGCCGCCCTCAAACTCGTCGCCATCCAAGCCGGCCGGCAGGAACCCACCACCCTCGGTCAGGCCGTTGTGTCCGCCGAAAAACGCCACCTCCAGCTCACTCGTATTTCACCCACCCGGCTTCGTTTCCTCAATACTTTCGAAGCCGCCACCGCCGCCAAACTCGGCAATCCGTAATCTCTTCTCCACTTTTTCAATGATCGCCAAACAAGTCATCTTCGAGGGCCGCGTCCAGGGCGTCGGCTTCCGCTACACCGTCAAGGACCTCTCCCGCGGTTTCGAAGTCTGCGGCTGGGTGAAAAACCTGCCCGAAGGCAGCGTCGAACTTCAAGTCATGGGCGAGCCGGACGAGGTGGAATCCTTCATCAAGGAAATCGCCGAGGAGTCCACCGTCGCCCACCACATCAAGAACCTGACGGCGCGGAAGATCCCGCTGTTGGAAAACTGCGCCGGCTTCCGGATCGAGCGTTGATCAAGGGTCCATGCACAGGCTCAGCAGCTTGTCACTGCGGAGCTGGTCGCTGTCCCAAGCGCTGATGAAGGCATAAATCTCGGTGTAGAGCGCCTCGCAGTGTTTGTTCCACTTCGCCGCGCCGCGGAGGATGAGCGCGCTTTCACGCAGGCCCGTGAAGCGGATTTCCTCGGCTCCGGCAGAGCGCAGATCGCTCAGCTCGAAACGCAGCGTCTCGAAAAACGCCAGCTCGAAACCATTGCCCGCCTCCATCGCCGAGTGTACCAGCGAAACCGTCACCGGCGGCGCTAACGGCTGGAGTTTCTCCGCGATGCGCTCGCAACCGATCTTGATCAGCATCTTCCGCATCCGCGCGAAAAGGTCCTCCAGCGGCAGCAGCTTGAGCGGGCACTTGGTTTCCAAATACTGCACCACGCCGCTGCGGATGTCGGTGACGAACGGGAAGTCCTCATGGTCCGCCGCCTGCGCCGCGCGGTGCAGGGCGACATCC
>JBEDKU010000050.1:0-3199 GCA_041172045.1 Verrucomicrobiota bacterium
GGGTGACATGGATTGCTCCTTCCAAGGTGATCCCAACCACGCTGTTGGTGGCGTTCGCGACCCAGCCGCCGTCCATTCCGAGGTTGGGGACCGTGATGACGCCCGTGCCCTTGATGATGAATTGTCCACCGGTGGTGAACACCAGGTTGTCACCGGCGAAGGTGTAAGGGTTCGCGTCGGTGGGTGTGCGCAGTCCATCCAACGCTACATAGTAGTTCTGCCCGGCGATGGGGGCGGTGGCGTCGTCCCAGTTCAGACCCGCGTTGAAGGAAGTGGTGCCGAGCACGTCCGGGGTGATCAGCTTGTGGCCGTCGGTGAGGCCGTCGCCGTTGATGTCGAGCGGGGTGGAAGCTGCCAGGTTCGGATTGGAGCCGGCGGTTTCTTCGGCCTCGTTGTTGTAGCCATCGAGATCCGGGTTGCCGGTGCCGTTCTGCGCGGTGATGTTGGTGAAATTGGTGATTTCCCAAGTGTCGAGCAAGCCGTCGCCGTCGATGTCGCTGGGGACGGAGGCCGCGACGGTGGGGTTGGAGCCAGCGGTTTCCTCGGCTTCATTGTCGTAGGTGTCGCCATCCGGATCATCCGTGCCGACGAAGCGGAGCGGGTCGGCTTGGCCGGGAGTCGGCCAATGGGTGAAGAAGGATTTCTCCCAATTGTCGCTCAGGTCGTCACCGTCGGTTATCGTCCTTGGTCGGATCGGTGAAATTGGTTTCCTCCTGCTCGTTGGTGAATCCGTCATTGTCCGGATCGCCCGCGCCGTTCTGGGCGGTGATGTTCGTGAAATAGAAGATTTCCCATGAGTCCAGCAGCCCGTCGGCATCGATATCCTCCGGCGTGGACAGGATGTTGTTCGGATTGGAGCCGATGAGGAACTCGTCGCGGTTGCTGGTCAGGTCGCCGTCGTTGTCCGCGGTGGCGGAGGTGGCGGAGGTGGTGTTGGAGAAATAGAAGGTTTCCCAATCGTCCGGTAGGAAGTCGTTCTCGGTGTCCGGGATCGAGGCGTTGTCGGCACCTTGGTCGTGGAGTTTTTCCCGCGTCCAGAGGTTCAACGCACCGTTCCAGATGCGGACTTCGTTATAACTGGCGGAGGCGGTGTTGTCGCCTGTGTAGGGCGACCGGCCCAGATCGCATGCGGAATCGACGAGGTTGATCAGGTTGATCGAGGTTTCGAACGAGCTTTGCTCGACGCCGAGGTCCGTGGCGGACGAGGGGGCTGAATAGAGGGTGACCTTGGTTTTGCCGCTCGAGCCAATCAGCGGCTGGATCGTCATGATGATGTGGTGTTCGACCCCGAGGGTGTAGGGTTGGTTCGCGTCGGAAACCCCGTCCTCACCGACGGAGCCGTCCGGCCGTCTATCGTTCAAGGTGGCGCGGTCCGTGGCGAGGGTGGTGCCACGGGTCCAGGCCATCATCGCATATTCTCCGGTGCCGTTGTTGAAGTCGAAGATGCGACCCCAGTTCTGGATGGCGTTTTGGGTGGCCCAGAGTTCGATGGTCACCGGAGTGGTGCTGTTGGGAAGCAGGTCGGTGCCGAGGGTGACGTAGTCGGACGTGGCGCGCGTGCCGCCCGCCAGGACGATGGAGGTGGGGGTGATCAGGTCATTGTAGCTGGTGTTGTTCGCGCCGACATCGACGGCCGTGGCGTTACTGCCGCCGACGGAATCCGCGAGACTGCCGTTGAAGCTCCAGCGGTTTTTGAGCTTGGAACCGAGGGGTGAAAGGGGGGTGCCAGTCACTGCCGTCGGGTTGGTGTGGGCGTCGTGTTCGTCCTGGTCCGTGTAGGTGTCGCCGTCGGTGTCCAGCGTGCCGTCTTTGGAGAGATTGCCGAAGAATGCGGTTTCCCACGCGTCGTTCATGTTGTCGCCATCGGTGTTCGGCCAATCGCCCGCATTGCTCGGGCTGGTGCCTGCGGTGAATTCCATCAGGTTGGTGGCGTGGTCGCCGTCGGCATCACCACTGGCGTTCTGGTTGGTGATGTTGCCGAAGTTGGTGATTTCCCAGGCGTCCTTGAGGCCGTCGGTGTCCACATCCGGCCACGAGGTGTTTAAATTCGGATTGGTGCCCGCGTTTTGTTCCGCGAGATTGTTAGCACCGTCGTTGTCGGCGTCACCGGTGCCGGATTGGGCCTCCAGTTCGCCCGCTTCGATGATGCCGTCGTTGTCACCGAAATTTTGTTCCTCCCAAAGGTCCGCGAGGCCGTCCGCGTCGGTATCCGACTGGATCACCGAGAGCACGCCGGTCGCTTCATTGTAGCGGTAGAAGGTGGTGGCGGAGATCGGTTTGTCCCAAAGGCGCGAGCCGACGGTGCCGCCGTTGACGGTGAATCCGGTGATGCTGAAGTTGGTGGCGTCGTAGGTTTCCGCCAGGGTGGCTGCGGAGACCAGGTTCCAACTGTTGCCGATCGTGGTGCCGGCGGAGGTGAGGTTGAAATCAAAGATCCCGTTGAAGGCGGCGATGCCCGCACCGTTGATGGTGTTGTTGATCCCGGTGGCGCCGATCGTGAAGGGATACTTGGCGCCGACATCCAGTTGGAAGCGGCTGTTGTTGGCGGTCGAAATATTGAGGTTGCCGGTGAACGCGTTGGCCGCGCTGGAAAAGTGAACGACCCGTGAGGCGGTCGACGAACCGCTGTTGGAAATGATCATGTTGCCCGAACCGAGAATTGGCGCGGAAATATAGGTTTGTCCTTGCGCCGCGAATCCGGCTCCGTTGGCACCGACGGTGAGCCCATTGCCGGCGAAGGTCACGATATCCCCATCGCCACTTCCGTGCCGGAGGTAACCTCCGTTGATCGTCAGGTTGTTGATGGTGATGATGTTGTTGGTGGTGCCCGTGCCTTTCCACAGCAAGGCCCAGTTCTGCACGGTGGCGGTGACGCCGGTGCCGGTGATGGTGAGCGAGTTCCCCGCGAAGGTGTAGTTGGTGTTTGCCGGTGCCGGTGTGCGCAGGAGAAATCCGCCGTTGAAATAGTTGTTCGTCGCGGGTGAGACGCCTGCGACAGGTGCTCCGGCCGGATTCCAGAGTCCGGCGGAGTTGAACGAGCTGGTGCCGCCGCCGTCGACGGCGGTCATGGTGAAGTCCGCAGCGTGGAGCTGCGCGGAGGTCGCAAGGGCGAAGGCGAATAGAGGATATCGATGGGCTTTCATAATTGGGTTTGAGATGGGTTGCGAAATCGAAGGGCTCGAAACGAATGGCGTGGAAA
>JBEDKU010000051.1:0-15689 GCA_041172045.1 Verrucomicrobiota bacterium
CCCCCACCCTCTCCTACCCCGCCGCCAAGAGCGGATCCGCCTGGTCGATTTCCCGCATCCTCAACGAAGTCGCCACCCGCGGCACCGCCGCCGCCGTCACCCGCCTCGGCTTCGACAAGCCATGCGGCGGAAAAACCGGCACCACCAACGACTTCATGGACGCCTGGTTCTCCGGCTACACCTCCACCCTCACCTGCACCGTCTGGGTCGGCCTCGACACCCCGAAAAAAACCATCGACGGCGGCTACGGCGCGACCCTCGCCCTGCCCGTCTGGGTGGACATCATGAAAACCGCCGACCGTCTCGGCTACAAGGCCGGCAAACTCAACAGCAAGGCCAACCTCGTGAGCATGGAACTCTGCCGTCTATCAGGACGACGCGCCACCGCCGGCTGCCGCGAGGCGAAGACCGCCTACGACGACCAGGTCCCCGCCGACATCGCCCTGCCGGAAAACGACCTTTGCCCGCTCCATCCCGCCAAGGCCCAGGCCATCGACGAGTCCACCCTCGCCGCTGACGAAGCCGCCCGCGCCATCCCCGTCATCGAGTCCACTCCGCTCAAGGCCCTGCCCGTGCCGGAAGCCGAGCAGGAGGAGGATATCCCGCTCAAAGCCATCCCGGTCGAATAAATGTCCACCTGGCGGCCCATCCCACCCCCTCCGTTCTGGCAGCGCTGGCTTCCGGAATGGCTGCACGGGCCGCTGCGTCTGGTTTTCATTCTAACGATTGCAGCCGTCGTCGCTCTATCGGGATTCGCGTTTTTCTACTTCATGCTCGCGATGCGCTTCGATCTGGATGAAGTCGCCAAGCTCCCCGCCGGCACCCGGTTTGACGACCGCCAGGGCGTCGAAATCACCGCTCCGGGCGCGAACGGACGCAGGATGGTCAAGCGCGAGGACATCCCGGATTTCCTCGTGAAATCCCTGCGCGCCCGCGAGGACGCCCGGTTTTTCGAACACAACGGCGTGGACGTCCGCGGCCTGATGCGCGCCACGGTTAGGAATATCAAAGACCGGGATTTCACCCAGGGCGCTTCCACCCTCAGCATGCAGCTCGCCCGGAATTCCTTCAAAATGAAGCAGAAATCGCTGCACCGGAAATTCCTCGAAATCGCCCTCACCCTCCGCGTCGAGGCCCGCTACTCCAAGGACGAGATTCTCACCCACTATCTGAACCGCATCTACTTCGGCGCCGGCGCGGACGGCATCGAGCAAGCGGCGCAAACCTACTTCGGCAAAACCACCCGCGACCTCAGCGACGGCGAGTGCGCGCTCATCGTCGGCATCATCCGCGGCCCGCACATTTTCTCGCCCTTCAGAAATCTCGATGCCGCCATCGAACAACGCAACCAGACTCTCAACCGCCTCATCGCCATGGGCCTGATCGACACAGCCCGCCGCGACGCCATCATCGCGGAGCCTATCAAGCTCGTGAGCGATGACCAACGCGAGAGCCAGACCTCCTACGCCCTGCAAGCCGTCCGCCGCGAGCTCGACCGAATTCTCGAGGACGACGACATCCAGCTCGGCGGCTTGCGCGTCCGCACCACGCTGGACGCCGCCTGGCAGAACCGCCTTGAGACCGAGCTCACCCGCGCCGTCGAGGATCTGGAACGGGAAAAAACCTGGAAACACCCCACCGTCGCCAGCCACGTCGGTGGCACCGAGCCCGCCTATCTGCAATACGCCGCCGTCACCACCGAAATGAAAACCGGAGCCACGCTCGCCCTCATCGGCGGGCGGAATTACAGCCACTCCCGCTTCGACCGCACCCGTTCCAGCCGCGATCTCGGCTCCGCCTTCGAGCCCTTCGTCGCCGCCGCCGCCGCCGAGCGCGGCAAGCTCGTGCTGCCCGGCAAGCCCGTGCAAACCGGCCGCCAGATCGGCCCGGCGGAAGTCGAGCGCCTCGCCAAACGCTGCGGCATCGCCGGTCCGTTTTTAGAAACCGAAGACCTCTTCCGCGGCTCCGTCGCCGCCACGCCGTTAGAGATGTCCGTCGGCCTCGCCACTCTCGGCAACCAGGGAAAACGCGCCAAGCCCTACCTCATCCAGGAAATCCGCGATGCCACGGGCGAGGTCATTTACACCGCCAAGCCCCAGCTCACCGCCGCCCTCAGCGCCCCCGCCGCGCTCGATGCCACCAGCGTCCTCCAGCGCTCCGGCGGCACCCGTTGTTTCACCGGAGCCACCGGCTCCGAGCGCGACGCCTGGACCCTCCGCCTCGGCCCCGGCGGTGCCACCGCCATCTGGTTAGGCTTCGACAAGCCCGCCGTCATCGCCCCGGAACCGCGCCTCAAGTCGTTGCTGGATGAGTTCGTGAAGCGGCTGGGGAATCTCTGATCAGTCCAGCTCACGGAACGGCGGAACGTGTCTGCCGATGTCGATGGAAAGCCAATGAAAAGAGCATCCGTACGTCTCATGGTCACTTCATGGGCACGGGCTGACACTTGACACATGTCTTACCAAGAGCATGAAGACGATGACCATCCGTGATATCCGGCATCGCTGGCCGGAGGCGGAGAAGGCGCTGGCGACCGAGTCGGAGATCTTGATCACCCGCGATGGCTGCCCGGTGGCCAGATTGCTACCCTCGGTGGAGGAGAGTCGCCCGAAGAAGTGTTTCGATCCCGAGGAGCAGCGACTCTGGATGGAGGAGTTCTGGGGAAAAGACGTGTTTTTCGACAGTCTGACGGGCTTGCAGGAAGACCGTGAGGACCGGCAACTGCCATGATTTACATCGATACCAGCGGCTTGCTGAAACTTGTTCTGCCGGATCTTCAGTCGGAAGCGACAAGGGAGGCGGTCTTCGCGGAAAATTCCTTACACTCTCACCGTTTCGGCATTGGCCGGGCTTGGGGCACGTGTCCAACTGCGGGCGATTTTCCTGGAAGGGAGATTGAGTGAAGTCCGCGCCCTGAAGCTTCGTGACCGAGGTTTCACAGGTTCACTGCCGCTCCCTTGACCATCTGCATCTGGCCGCCATGGCGGAATTGGGAATCGACCGCCTGATGACTCACGACCATCGCCAAGCGGAAGCCGCCACTGCCGCGGGTGATCAGGTAGTCGTTCCGAGAGACAAGTGAAAATCCGAATTCCACAAACGTGTCGTTATTCACCGACGATCCACTCCATCGTCTTGCGGGCGAGTTTGTCGAAAGCGGTCACGCAGAGTTCGAGGTGTTCCTCCCGTGTGTCCTCGATTTTATTATGGCTGATACCGTGCAGACTCTGGACGAACATCATCACCGTCGGAATGCCCGCCCGTGAAACCTCCGCCGCGTCGTGCAGCGGGCCGGATGGCATGCGATGGGAAACTCCGCAGGTTTCCAAAATCGCCGCGGCGCAAAAATCCACCAGCGTCGTGTGGAAGGGCACCGGCTCGATCTGCCAGATGCGCTCCCAGCTGACGGTCACGTTACCATCCGCGGCGAACCGCTCGCTCGCGGACCTTGCCTCCGCCAGCATGGTGGCCAGCGACTCGGCGTCCAGGTGGCGCTGGTCGAGGGTGATGCGGCATTCCTCGACCACGCTGGTGACGATGCCGGGTTTTGTCACGCATGAGCCGATGGTGCAGACGCCGCCGTGGCGATTGGTGATTTCGTAGATTTCCGGTGCCATCCGCGATGCTGCTAGAAACGCGTCCTTGCGGCGGGTCATCGGCGTGCTGCCGGAGTGCGCCGCCTGACCGTGGAAGATGATGGCGTGCCGCTCCACGCCGCAAGTGCCGAGCACCACTCCTAACGGCAGGTCCATGTCGAGCAGGACGGGCCCCTGCTCGATGTGCAGCTCCAGATAGGCCGCCGCGTTTTCCGCCTCGCTGCCTGCGCTTTTCACATTTTCGAAATCGATTCCATGAACAGCGATCGCGTCCGGCAGCGGGATCCCGTCGCGGTCTTTCAGAACACGCGCCTCATCCAGATCCAGATTCCCTGAAAACGCGGAGGAACCGAACAAGCTTTTCCCGAACCGCGCGCCCTCCTCGTCCGCCCAATCCACCAGCCGCACCGTCACCGGCGGACGGCCGCCGAACTCCGCGTGGATGCGCCGCAGGATTTCGACGCCGGCCATCAGGTTCAGGCAGCCGTCCAGCCAGCCGCCGTTGGGCACGGAGTCGATGTGGCCGCCGATCAGCAGGGATTTTTCCGACTCTCCCCGCAGCGTGAACCAAAGATTTCCCGCGGCATCCGTATGGGATTCCACCGGCAGCTCCGCCATTTTGGTTTTCAGCCATTCGCGCGCTTTCGCCCAGGTCGGGGTGAAAGCCACCCGCTGTGCGCCGTCGTCATCACCAGTCAGCTCGCGGAGTTCCTTCAACTCCGCCACCGTCCGCTTCGGATCCAGAAAATCGATCTCACTCATCGTTCAACTCTCTTTGATTGCAGTTTCCATGCAAGTCTGGCATCAATCTCCCGAAAATTTGTCGCGTCAAAGTCGGATGAGACTGGTCTTTCACAGGAAACGGGTAGTCGCGCTCCGGCCACGTGGCAGCATGTCATACGATTTATGAAAACTCTAAAATCGCTGGTCATCATGACGACCTTGACGCTCGCAGGTGCGGGCGGTGCCCTGGCGGGCGAGGCCGATTTGAAAATCCCCAATCTCGACTCCGTGACGTTCAAGTCGCTCGGAGGCATGAGCGGGCACACGTTGATGCTCGCGGGCATTGCGGTCTGTTTGCTAGGGGCCTTGTTCGGGCTCATGCAGTATAAACAAACGAAGAACCTGCCGGTGCATGCGAGCATGGCGCGCGTTTCCAACACCATCTGGGAAACGTGTAAAACCTATCTGTTCACCCAGGGGAAATTCCTTGCCATCCTGTGGCTGCTCATCGCGGGCTGCATGATTTACTACTTCGGAGTTCTCGAGCACAAGCCGGTGACGCAGGTGCTCGTCATCCTGGCGGCCTCCGTGCTCGGCATCCTCGGTTCCTACGGCGTGGCTTGGTTCGGCATCCGCATCAACACGGTGGCCAACTCGCGCACCGCGTTTTCCGCGCTCAAGGGCGACCCGCTCGCGACGCTTGGCATCCCGCTGCGCTCGGGAATGAGCGTGGGTCTGCTGCTCGTTTGCGTGGAGCTGTTCTTCATGATCTGCATCCTCATTTTCCTGCCCACCGAGCTCGTCGGGCCTTGTTTCATCGGCTTCGCGATCGGCGAGTCGTTAGGCGCGTCCGTCCTGCGGATCTGCGGCGGTATCTTCACCAAGATCGCCGACATCGGATCGGACCTGATGAAGATCGTTTTCAACCTGCCCGAGGACGATCCGAAGAACCCCGGCGTCATCGCCGACTGCACCGGTGACAACGCCGGCGACTCGGTGGGCCCCACCGCCGACGGCTTTGAAACCTACGGCGTGACCGGCGTGGCGTTGATAGCATTCCTCGCGCTGGCGCTGGCGGACAGCCAGGACGTCTGCGCGATGTTGATCGTGTGGTTGTTCGTCATGCGCACGCTGATGATCGTCACTTCGCTCGGCTCCTATCTGGTCAATGAAATGATCAGCAAGGCGATGTTCAGCGGCAAGAAGGACTTCGATTTCGAAGCACCGCTCACCCATCTCGTCTGGCTGACTTCCGCGGTTTCCATCGGCGTCACCTTCGTGGCGAGCAAGGTGCTGCTGGGCGATTTCGAGTTCGCCGGCAAGGCGCTGCCTGATTTGTGGTGGGTGCTTTCGTTGATCATCAGCTGCGGCACGGTGGCCGGCGCGTTGATTCCCGAGTTCACCAAAGTTTTCGTCAGCACCAACTCGCGCCACGTCAAGGAAGTGACCAACTGTTCGAAACACGGCGGCGCCTCGCTCAACATTCTATCCGGATTTGTCGCCGGGAATTTCTCCGCCTTCTGGATGGGCCTCGTCATCATGCTGCTGATGTTCGGCGCGTGGCAGTTCTCCACCAACTCCGACCTGATGGCGATCATGCCCGCGCAGTTCGCCTTCGCCGCGCCGATCTTCGCATTCGGTCTGGTGGCCTTCGGTTTCCTCGGCATGGGACCGGTGACCATCGCGGTGGATAGTTATGGTCCGGTGACCGACAACGCGCAGTCGGTTTACGAACTCAGCCAGATCGAAGCCAGCCCCGGCATCGCCGCGGAAATCAAAAAGGACTTCGGTTTCAACGCCGACTTTGAAAACGCCAAGTACCAGCTCGAAAAGGGCGACGGCGCGGGCAACACTTTCAAGGCCACCGCCAAGCCGGTGCTCATCGGCACCGCCGTGGTCGGCGCGACCACGATGGTCTTCGGCATCATCATGCTGTTGGAAAACATGTTCGGCGGCGTGGTCACCAAGCTTTCCATCGTGCAGCCGGAAATCATCCTCGGCCTGGTGATGGGCGGCTCGGTGATCTACTGGTTCACCGGCGCGTCCTGCCAGGCCGTCGTCACCGGGGCCTATCGGGCGGTGGTTTACATCAAGCAGAACATGAAGCTCGATGTCACCACCGCGTCCGACAAGGACAGCAAGGAAGTCGTCGCCATCTGCACCAAATACGCGCAGAAGGGCATGTGGAACATCTTCATCGTGGTTTTCTGCTTCGCACTCGGCCTGCCGTTCTTTAGCCCGTATTTCTTCATCGGCTATCTGATCGGCATCGCCTTCTTCGGTTTGTTCCAGGCCATCTTCATGGCAAATGCCGGTGGCGCTTGGGACAACGCCAAGAAAATCGTGGAAGTGGACATGCGGGAAAAAGGCACCGAACTGCACGCCGCCACCGTGGTGGGCGACACCGTGGGCGACCCCTTCAAGGACACCTCCTCGGTGGCCATGAATCCGGTCATCAAGTTCACCACGCTCTTCGGCCTGCTCGCCGTGGAAATCGCGGTGACCATGACCAACCAGACGACCAAGAACATGATCGGCGCCTTCTTCTTCCTCGTCGCGCTGATCTTCGTCTACCGCTCGTTCTACAGCATGCGGATCCCCGAGGAAAACGACGCGGTGTGATCGCCGTTTGAACTCTTCGCCACGCAGGGCGTCCCGCGAACCGGGACGCCCTGTTTGATTTCCGGAAACGCGTGCCATTTCCGCTCTCGACAGGAAATCCCGCCGTCCGCCACACTTCCCGGCATGACAGTGTTTACCAGTTCCCGGCCCTTGGTCTGGGGCGAGTTGGATGTCCCCTTGTTCGGCTTGGAAAAGGATTGGAACGGGGTTCCCGTCGATGTCCCGGCCGCGTTTTCCGTGGTCCTGGACGCGCGGTATTTGTGGTTCATCGCGAACCACCGGCAACCGGCGCTCGTCCACCCGCAGGCGCGGCCCGGCGCGTTTCTCCCGGAACTCTGGCAGCACGACGTCGCCGAGCTCTTCCTCGCGGACCCGCTCAGCGGGCGCTACTTCGAGTTCAATCTCGCGCCCAACGGCGCGTGGTGGTCGTGCGAGTTCACCGCCCCGCGCGTCAGGGCGGAGGCCGTGGAAATCGCGATGCCCGAGGTGGCGACGTTCTCGGAACTCTCGCCTGACGGCTCGTGGCTGGCCGCCATGGCGATTCCCCGCGATCTGTTGGAAGCGAGGCTTGATTTCGGTCCCACGACGCGCCTGAATGTGACGATGATTCTGGAATCCCCCCGTCAGAAATTTCTCAGCGCGCTGCCACTCGGCGGAGAAGTGCCGGATTTCCATCAGCCCGCGCGGTTTTCCACGCTGGTTTTCGCTCCCCTGCCTGTTTGACTCGCAATCCGTCCGCGGGTAGCATCGCTGCTTGGCCGGACGCTCACTTCATGTTACAAACACTCAATGGTTAGTCGTTTCCAAATCGAGGACATGTTGACCCAGGACGCCTCGGGCGTGGTCTTCCGTGCCTTGGACACGGAGACAGACCAACTCGTCGCGGTGAGGCGGTTTTTCCCGTTCGGAGTGAATGGCGGTGGCTTGAGTGACGAGGAGCAGGCGGACTACAACATTGCGGTGGAGCGGCTTTGCGGCATCAGCCATCCCGCCATGCGTTCGATCATTTGCGGCGGGTGCGATCCGGTCGATGGCATGCCTTTCATCGCCACCGAGTGGATCGAGGGAGCCTCGCTGCAGGCGTTCATCGAGCGTGGCCCGGTCTCACCGCAAGTGGCCGCCCACCTGCTCACTCAGGCGTTGGAGGTTTGTGAGGAAATCTCCCGGGTCCTGGGCGAGGAGGACGTCTGGGTGGAGACGGACGTCCACACCATCATCATCGGCGTGGAGGATAGCGGTCGCGGCATCACTTTTTGGATTTCCCCGTTACGATGGTTGGGGAAAAAAGACGGCCAGCGGGGCCTGGAAGCCATTGCCAGCCTGACCGAGGACCTCATGGGCTGGCGGGAAAAGGCCATTCTCGATCACGAAGGCGGTGGCCTCGGCGGCTGGCTGAAATGGCTCCGGGGAGCCACCACGAGGATCAGCCTGTCAGAGGCGCGGGAAATGTTGGCGGGTCTCGGAGGTCCCCCGCCTGCCACCGCCGCGAAACGGATGGTGCGTCCAGCGGTGCGTGGCCCCGCCATCAAGACCCCGAAACGCAAGTCCAGCCTGCCGTTCGTGCTTTTCGGAACCCTGCTACTGGCGGCAATTTCACTGGGCGGCTGGGCATTGATCCATTGGAACAACGCCCGGCTCAGGGCTACCGTGGATTCCATGCATCTTCTAGATCCCGGCGAGGAAACGACTGGCACCGTGATTCCTCCCGAGCCGCCGGCACCCGAACCCCGGCCCAAGTCGAGATCCGCCGCGCAGGCGAGCCTCGAGGCGGTGGAGCTGAGCCTGCAGGCCAAGGCGGCGGAGACACAAAACCCGGTCAAGGCCACCATCCCGAATGAAGTCTTCAGCATCAAGGACTCCGCCCGGCTTCTCAAACTGGGAGGTAAGGAGGTGACGCTGGAGGGAGTCCTTAATGGCTTCAAGTATTCCAACAAGGAGACCTCGCTCTATCTTGTTTTCTCTGACAAGCCGGACATCGGCGAGGCCCGCGGCTCGGTGGTGCTCAAAAACGCTCCCGCGGATTTGCACGAAGACAAACTCGCCTCGCTCAAGGGCAGGAAAATCAGATTGAGCGGCAAGGTCCGGATCGAGAATTTTGGCAAGACCCCGATCATCTCCCTCCAAAGCCGTGCCGCCATCCAGAAGGTCGAATGAACGGCCCGGACGAACAGAACGTGCCGGTCTTCGCCGTGGTCGGACGGGTGAACATGGGGAAGTCCGCCGTGCTCGCCACGCTGTTGGAGATCGATGACAACGAGTTGCTGCGGGTGAGTCCCACGCCGGGGGAAACCACCCGCTGCCAGTCGCACCGCGTCGTCTTCGGCGGCCGCGAGTGCGTGCGCTTCATCGACACCCCGGGCTTCTCACAGCCGGTGGAGGCGATGCGCGCCATCCAGCACATCCACGGCGAGGGCATGCCCGGACTCGAAGCGTTGCGGATGTTCGCCAGCGGACCGGGCGACGACTTCGGCGATGAGAAACGCCTGCTAGAGCCCCTGCTCGCCGGTGCCGGTATCCTCTACGTGGTCGATCCGGCGAAGCCGCTGCGCGATGACTTTCTCGCGGAAATGGAAATCCTCCGCTGGACTGGCAGACCCCGACTCGCCCTGCTCAACCGCCGCGACGCCGCCACCGGGCCGGACGAGGAATCCTGGAAAACCCGCCTCGGCGGCGCCTTCAATCTCGTCCGCACCTTCGACGCGCACCACGCCCGCTACGACGAGCGGCTGCGGCTGCTCAAGGCGCTGTTGGAAATCGAGGAGACCCACCGCGAGCGGTTGGAGGAAACCATCCGCCTGATTGAAAACGAGTGGCGGGAGCGCCGCGAGGAAGCGGCGGAGGCGGCGCTCACCTTTCTCGAATCCGCCCTCGGACTGCGGGTCGCCGCCACCTTGGAAGAACGCGATCTCGCCGTGCCCTCGCGGCGGGACAAGAAGACGCAGTTGCTCTCCAAACAGTATTTCACCGAACTCGCGGAGCTCGAACGCGCCTGTTTCAAGGACCTGCTGAAAATCTATCGACACCACTTGCTCAAGGCGGACGCCGCGCCGGAATCCTTCACGGGCATCGATCTTGAGAGCAAGGAGGCGTGGACCAAGTTCGGCCTCAGCCGGGCGCAGCTCGTTGCCGTGGCCTCCGCCATCGGCGCTTCGGCGGGACTCGCCATCGACATCGGCACGGTGTTTTTCTCACACGGCGCGGGCACGGCGATCGGCGCGCTGCTCGGTGGCGGTGCGGCCTGGTTCAAGGGTGGCAGCCTGCCGGACCTGCGGGTCTCCCTAACCGGTGGTGTCAAGCTCGGCAGCGGCGAGGGCAAATCACTGACCATCGGACCGCCGAAAAACCCGAATTTCCCGTGGATCCTGCTGGATGGCGTGCTCTCGCGCTACCGACAGATGCTCGCCCGCGCCCACGGCCGCAGGGACGAGGAATCGTTGGCCGGCGGCGATGCCGGCATGACCCGCGGCTTTCCGGCAGAACGCAGGGCCATGCTCGGCAAGTGGTTCAACAGTTGCCTGAAAGGCACGCCTAACCGGGCACTGGAGCCGGATGTCTTCGCCGCGCTGGTGGACTCGCTTGAAGAAGCCGGGCAGTGAGGCGGGCGGGAATGCGTGAATCACCGCCGGGGACCGCTGAAGTGGAGCGTGCTGGACTCCTTGGTTTTCTTCTCCGGCTTGGTGTCCGGATTCCGATAGCGGAAGATTCCGTATTGCCTGAGATTCCGCATGAAGGCCTTGGCGTCGAGCGCGACGTCGTTGTCGGTCGCCAGCGCGCCTAGCAGGCCTTCGCCCCGCTTCATCCGGTCCAGCGCCTCGCCCGCCTTGGCGGAGGTGCTTGCGAATTCATCCATGGCTTTGGGAATCCGGTTGAGCGCGGGCCTTACCTCAGCCAGCGTTTGATCGGCGGTCTTCAGGGTTTTTTCGGCGCTGGCCGCCGCGTTTCGAATGGCCTGGACGGCTTCGTGGGTTTCTCCAATCAGCGGATCCAGCTTCTCACCCGTGGCTTTCCATTGCCCGGTGGTGGTTGCTAGATTTTCCAAAGTAGTGTCGAGACGGGCAAGGTTCTTCTCCGCGAGGATGGAGCGGTTGATCTTGCCGACGGCCTCGCCAAGCTGCTTGCTCGCGCCCTGGATGTCGGTCACGGCGGCATCGACTTTCGCAAGGGTCGCTTCGGCTTCCTTGAGCAGCCGCACGACATCCCTGCCGACAACCTCCGCGTTGTTTTGGAGTGATTCGAGGCCGGTGGGACCCGCTCCGGTGAGACGGCTTCCGGGCTTGATGTATCCCTGACTCCGGTCGTCAGGCGGGATGATGACGATCAGCTTGTCGCCCAGCAAGGTGGCGGAATTGATTTGAAACGTGGACCCGGCGGGAATGCGGATGGCCTTCCTGATGGCGAGCAGGACCTCGACTTGCACCGACTCATTGAGTTCCGGCAGATCCGCCACCTGCCCGATTTTCGCACCACCCATGCGGACTTCGGAGCCTTTGATCACGCCGGACGCATCGTCGAAAACCACGGTGAGCGAGTATTGACCGCGCAAGTGATCGCTGAATTTTCCGAACTGAAGAATCAGTCCGCTCAGCAGGGTGAAGCCGATGAAAAGGAACAGCCCCACATAGAGTTCGGTGCGTTTTTTCGCGACGGGCATACCTCTTTCATAACAACGATTCGGCAAATTAGAAATTTATAATAACGCCGGGACGCGATCATTCCCACGCTTCGCCGGAGTCTCCGGCCACGAACGCCTGCAACTCGGGATTCGCCGCTTCACGGATTTCCGCCGGCGTCCCCGTCCAGTGGACCCGGCCCTTTTCCAGAAAGACGACGCGGTCGGCGATGTGAAAAACACTGCGCATGTCATGGGTGATGACCACATTCGTGATGCCGTGGTTCCGCTGCAAATCCTTGATCAGGTGGTCGATGGAGTCCGCCGTCACCGGGTCGAGTCCGGCGTGCGGCTCGTCGTAGAGCACGCAGGCCGGCTTGCCGACGACGGCCCGTGCCAGCGCGACCCGCTTGCGCATGCCGCCGGAAAGTTCGGCAGGGAGCTTCTCCTGCTCGCCAGGCATTCGCACGATTTCCAACGCTTCGGCAACCCGTGCCGCGATTTCGCCCTCGTCGGTCAGCCCGCTTTCCCGCAGCGGAAAGGCGACGTTTTCCGCGACGGTGAAGGAGTCGAACAAAGCGCCGCCCTGGAACATGACGCCCATTTGCCGCCGGATGGGCCCCAAGGCGCGCTCGCCGAGACCGGAAATTTCCACACCATCCACGTGGATGGTGCCGCCGGTCGCCTTTAGCAATCCCGGCAGGTGCTTGAGTAAAACCGATTTACCACCACCGGAGCTGCCGAGAATGATCAATGTCTCGCCGTGAAACACATCCATGTCGATGCCTAGCAGCACCTCGTTCTCGCCGAACCGCTGCGTCAACCCGCGGATTTGGATGAACGGCGCGGCCATGGGATGATAGAAAGCACGACCCGGGCCTGGAAGCAAGCCGGCTCCTTAAAACAACTTGGCGAGCTGGCACTGCTTGCTATTGCTCATGATCAGAAAAACCTTCTCACCGTCCGCCCACTTCGCGGTGGTCCAGTTCCCGGCTTTGGCGAACACAGGCTGGGTGACGGGCGGAAAATCCCCACTCACATCCTCGCGGCGGAAGATCACCATGTGGACGATGCCGTTCTCCCCCGCTTCAAAGCACACCAGCGATCCGCGTTTGCCGTCGATGACCAACTCGCGGCAGCCCAGTCCTTTGACCTCCCGCAACCCGGGAGGCAGCTTGCCGGGACACGGCAACTTGCGCTCCCTCAGATGTTGGACCAGCACTTGTTGGTCGTCGCGCTTTTCCTCCAAGTCGAATGTGGGCGACTCGAAGGTCTGGACGAAACCGGCCTGCACCACATCGATGGGCACCGCGCGGTTCTTGACCACGGCTGGCGGATTTTCCGAACGAGTCATTAGAAATGCCAGCGCGATACCGGCCGCCGCGGCTAGCGGAATCGCCAGCCGCCGGAAAATCGAAATCGGAACCGGCGCGCTTTCCTTCGTCGTCGTGCGGTCCATCGCGGCGAGCACCGACTCACGCAAGTTCGCCGGTGGCTGGATGGACGCGAAAGCGCCGATCAACGCGGCGTCGTTCCCGTCCGTCGCCTGCGGGAAATCCCCGCGCTCGGTGGCCAGGCAGGCGAGGATGTCCTCGCGCAGATGTTCGGGTAGATCCACGGTGTCCAGCGCGCTGGCGAAGGCCGCGTCGAACGCGCGCTCGCTGGCCAGCCACTCGCCCAGCTCGCGGTTTTCCACCGCCAGTTGGAGCGCTTCCGCGAAATCCGGATCGCTGGCATCCGCGCCGTCGGGGCGGAAACTGCGTAAAATGAACCGTGCCTCCTCCTTATCCATGGCGGACTCCTTCCCGTTCGAGATGTAGAATATTCCTCGGCGCGCTCGACGGCTCGGCGGTCATCCGCCGGCGGAGCATTTCCTTCCCGCGTGAAAGCCGCGACATCACCGTGCCGATCGGCACATCGAGGATCTCGGCGATTTCCTTGTAGCTGTGTTGTTGGAGATAAAACAGAGCGAGCGGCGTCCGGTAGGTTTCCTCCAGCGCGCCTAGCAGCTCCATTGCCCGCTGGCCGTCCATCTGGCGCTCCGCATCCTCCTCCGGGGCGACCATCGCCTCCGCTTTCCCCTCGTCGAGCGGCTCGTCGGAAAATTTCGACGCGCGCCGCCGCTGGGTGAGAAACTCCCGGTGCAGCGTGGTGAACAGCCAGGTTTTCGCCTTCGAGCGATCCCGCAACTGCTGGTTCTTGGCGGCCCAGATGCAGAAGGTCTCCTGCACCAGGTCCGACGCGCGGTCCACATCGCGGGTCAGCGACATCCCGAAGCGAAACAACGCTTGGTAATGGGCATCGACTAAATCTGCGAATTCACTCATCGGCACTCGTGGGAGGAGTTGAAATCATTTCCTATTCCAAAAAATTCCCGAACGAGCCGATTTGACAGCCATCGATTCAGCTTCCGGCCGTCTCCTGCCAGGTCACTTCCTTGGCTTCCTTCCACAGGTCTTCCAATCCGTAATACTCGCGCAGTTCGACATCCATCACGTGGACCATCACATCGATGTAATCGAGAACGACCCACTTTGTATCGGCCTTGCCTTCGGTCATCGTCGGCTTCACGCCGTGTTCTTCCTCCACTTTTCCGGCCACATCGCGCAGGATCGCGCGAAGCTGCGGCATCGAGGAACCCGAGCACACCACCATGTAGTCCGTCAGGCTGGAAATCCCGCGCATGTCCCACACGCGGATGTTTTCCGCCTTCACATCATCGGCCGCCTTCGCGCAAGCCAGAGCCAGTTCTTCACCTTGTATCGCCATAATTTCCCCTCGGGGACCGACACCCTAGTCAAAGTCCTCCATCCAAACCAACCCAAAATTTCCCTCCACCCTCGACCAGACGGCAAATCACCACCCACACGGCGACCCCGACCCCTGAAGGCCCCTGTCCCGAAAAATAAACTGGCCATGGGGGCTTCCATCCGCAGACATTTCCCGGGTGATCCACCCCACCGCCATTGTTTCACCGGCCGCGATTCTGGGACGCAATGTCCGCGTCGGGCCATTCTGCGTCATCGGAGCGAATGTCGAGCTTGGCGACGACTGCATCCTTCACTCGCACGTGGTCCTCGAGGGGCATTCGAAATTCGGCCGTGCCAACGAGTTTTTCCCCTTCGCCGCGGTCGGCGGGAAGACCCAGGATCTCAAATACATCGGCGATCCCACCTATCTGGAAGTTGGCGACCTGAACGTTTTCCGGGAAAATACCACGGTCCACCGCAGTACCCACGCGGACTCCGTCACGCGCATCGGCTCGCACAACCTGTTCCTCTGCTACTCACACGTCGCCCACGACTGCCAGATCGGCAATCACGTCATCCTCTCGAATTCCGTCGCGCTCGCCGGTCATATTCAGGTGGATGATTACGCCATCATTTCCGGGGCGGCCGCGATCCACCAGTTCTGCCGCGTTGGCCAGCACGCGCTCGTCGGCGGCTTGTCCAGAGTCGTCCAGGACGTGCCGCCGTTCATGATCGTGGAGGGAAATCCCTCGAAAACCCGCGGGCTCAATGCCATCGGCCTCCAGCGCCGGGGATTCTCCGAGGAGGACATCAGCGCGCTCAAGACGGCTTACAAAAAACTCTTCCTGAAAAAGGACGGGAATCTCGCCATCGCCCTCAGCTCGCTCAAAGCCACCCACACCGGAGACATGCCGCCGGTCGCGAATTTGATCGAATTCATCGAGAATTCGCAGCGCGGCATCACGCGTTAAGAGCTGCGTCAAACAGGCAAGGCGCGAACCGAAACCTGCTGAGAACCGGGCAAGGTTGCTCAAGTTTGTTGAACCTTGGGTGCAAGTCTTTCGTCCAGCTTCTCCTCGGCCACTCTCAATTCCAAACGGTGGCTTCTTCTTACAAAAACGGACCGAAATAAACAGAAGTTGCTTGCGATTTTGTTTGTGGCCGCTATGCACGGCGTATGGCACGCAGACGTTGGATAGTTTCACCGAAGGAATCGATTGCTTACGAAGACAAATCGAGCGCGGACTTGGCGTTACTGTCGAAGGCGACGCCAAAGCCGGTGTTCTATCACTGCATCTCGCGGGTGGTGGACCGGCGCTTCGCGTTCCAGGGCGATGACAAGGAGCGGTTCCGCATGTTCATGCGGATGTATGAGAATTTCACCGGTTG
>JBEDKU010000052.1:0-3249 GCA_041172045.1 Verrucomicrobiota bacterium
CACATCGGCTTCTGCGGTCCCGCCGACAACAACGGTTGGTGGAATCCGCGCAACTGAGCCTCCTCCCGGCAGTTCGTCTCCTCGGACGTCCACGCCCCCCACGGGGCGACCCGTTCCATCCGGCCGAGAGCCGTGCGAAATTCTTTACTAAGCAAATCCGCCCCCTTATCCATTCACCGCATGAAAGCCCTGATTTCGACCGGATGCGTGGTGGGTGGCCTGGCCATCGGAATTTTGTTGGGAAGGGGACCGCTGGCCTCCGCTCCGGCCCCGCGGAAAGACGCCGCTTCCGAGCCCGCCAGAACCCGTCCCACCAAGCCGGAGCGCCCGGCGACCGCCTCTTCGCGGCAGACCGGCGTCAGCAAGATCCGCCAGGCGGACCCCGCCCAGATCGCGGCGCTCACCCGGCAGGTCGCCGCCATGTCCGACCCGGTCGAATTAAAACGCCTCCTCGCGGAATGCCTCCTCAACATGACCGCCGACAACTGGCGGGACGTCGTCGCCTGTTTCAACAACCTTTCCACAGAGACCGGCCGCGATCCCGCCGATGAATGGAAGCTCGCCTTGTTCCGCTCCGGCCAGATCGCCGGCGGTGAGGCCATGGACTCCTATCTCGCCGCCGGCCTCAAGAACCGGGGCACCGAATCCTGGCAGACCCTCTATGGCTGGGGCACCAAGGATCCTCTCGCCGCGCTCGCCTGGCTCAAGCAAGCCGAAGCCGACGGCCACGCCACTTCCAGCGAAAACTACACCGCCGTCATCTCCGGCCTGGCGCTCACCGATCCGCAGGCCGCCCTCAAACTCATTGCCGAGATTCCCGCCGAACGGCGAAATGGCCTCGCCGGCAACTTCGTCTGGAACGTCGTCCAAAACGGCGGCATCGAGGCCCTGGATCCCGTCCTCCAATACGCCTCCACCATGGATCCCGCGGACTCCGGCAGCGCGGCATTGGCCGGCGACCTCTTCCGCGAGGTCACCGAGAAGCTCCTCTGGAAAGCCGACCACGCCCGCGACGTCGGACAAGCCTGCGAAGTGATCACGAAGCTCACCGCCTACGGCCGCGATCCCAACGAACTGACCCGCGCCGCCCTCCGGAAATACCGTTATTACTACATGCCGGACAAGCTCAACATCCTCGACACCGTCAGCGCCGGCCCCCAAGGCAGCGAGCTCCAGCTCGCCTCCCTCACCTCCACCGTCGTCAGCACCATGAACGGCGAAGGCGACCGGACCGCCGTCGCGGAATGGATGAAACAGCATCCCGACTCCCCGCTCATTCCCCATTTGAAGCCGAAGGTCAGCCCGGAACCCTAGCCGCCTTTTCGGCGACCTGGGCTACTTGCCGCGATTTTCAAGAATCTGCTCATAGAGCTCATAAACGGCATCCCGCGTGTTGGCATATTCGAGCCGGATTTCACTTCCGGAAACCTGCCGGTGAATGATGCGCAATCCTCCGATCCGAAGCCGGTTGAACCCTTCCAACGGGCCTTGCAATCCCTTGATGTCGCCCTTGCCTTTCGCTAATCCGCGGAGCGCCAGTCTGACTCGGTGCTTGGTCTGTGGAGGAAGACCGCAAAGCCATGCGGCGACTTGATCAGAGGCCGAAATTTTCATCTCCGAGATCGAGCACGCGGTAAGAGGATTCGCCGTTGCGGGCGGCTTGGATGGCTTTCATCGCCGCAGGGTCCGCCAGCACGTCGAGCGTTTCCATCAGCGCCTCGAAGTCCTCGACCGGCATGGCCACCACCACCGGACGGTTCCGGTTGGCGATGACAAAACGTTTTCCCGATCGGCAGAGCTTCGTTAGCCCCGCCTGTGCCTCCTTCATGTTGTAAGTATCTGGCATGAGTTGTGTCTATACCGGAATCGGTCGGTTCGCCATGGAAAAAACGGCGTCCCACGGATGTGGCGCAGGACAGCGGTTCGCCGTGCGCCCATCTATCCGAGAGGATGCTTGACCCCGGGGAAGGATTCTGAGAGGGGTCACATATGGATCGTCCCGATTCCGGGATGTCCCGGTGCTCCCCTGGGTTCCCCCGCCACCGCTTGAGAAGCTGTGGAGAAAGCAAATGTCTCCAAGCGTCGCTCCATTTGCCCTCACCCCGTCCAGTGGCACGTACTTTGCCACTCAATTTTATAAAACGACTACTCCACTGACACAACACACGCATCCACGGACACAAATTTACCATCCACTTTAATTTTTCCGATCTCCACGATCAAAAATGATACCTCCACGATCAAACTTGTTGACAAATTTTCTAAAATCGATATCCGTCCACTCAGATTTCAAACAAAACTAGCCAACCACGATCATGCCAATCTCATCTTTTGTCGATTATATCCCTGTCATGGATGAATTCATCTCCCACTGGAGTGCCACGGATGACAGCATCGTCCTCCCGGAAAATGGCGAGGCGCTCACCCACGATGAATTCAGCGATCTGCGGACCGCCCTGGACACCACCAAGAGCACCTTGCAGGTGCGGCTCAATGATCTGGAAAACAGCCGGGTGGTCCTGGAGCAAGTCCGCGTGAGCGCCGGAGACCGGGTCGCCGAGTTCAACCGCCGCATCCGCGCGGATTTCCCGGACAACAAGCTTTTCAACCAGCTCCCCGCCGTGCCGAACCGCACCGCCGGGCGCGAGGCCTTCATCAGCGCCATGGACGACGCGCTGGACCTCTGGACCCGTGTCAACGCGCAGCCCGCCAGCCCGCTCTTCACCGCACCCATGCTGCTGCGCGGCGGCCTCACTCTCGCCCAGTTCACCACCCTCCGCGCCGAGGTGGACGCCGCCTTCACCGGCCGCGCCGGTGCCGAGCGTGCCGTGACCGAGACCCGCCTCACCCGCAACGGCCAGCAAGACCGCGCCTCCGCGCTCATGAAGCAATACCGCCTCAAGATCGAGGCGCTCTACGCCGCGGATTCCGTGGAAGTGGCCACCCTGCCGCGCCTCAGTCCGCTGCCTGGTCACACCCCGGACCCCGTCGCCCTCACCGGCACCTTCGACGTCACGGACGCCCGCGCCGAACTCTCCTGGACGGAAAGCACCGACACCGAGCTGGCCAGCTACGAGCTCCGCAGCGTCCCCGGCCCCGAGTATTCCAGCGACGACGAGAGCCCGCTCGCCAGCATCCCCGCCGGCGGTGGTGGCGAAGGTGAGAGGGCCGCCGGCGGGGATGCTGGCGAGCGGGCTCTCGTCGTCGCTGGAATACTCGGGGCCGGGGACGCTGCGGAGCTCGTAGCTG